>JAPPPH010000269.1 GCA_028817635.1 Verrucomicrobiales bacterium
CCCCGGTCATCCCACAGGGAAAACCGGCAACACCGGGAAGCCATAATCGGGGACTCGTTAATCCGGTCCGCATCCTCCTTGCCGTCTCGATAATCGCAATCGGGGCGATGCTCGCTTTTATCCCTCCACTGTACATCGAGGACTATTGGGAGGAGAACCTGTGGCGAAGTATCTTTTCGCTCGTTGTGCTGCTACTCATCGGAGTCACGGTCATCCTGAACATCAACGCAACAAATGTCCTCACGATATTCCGCTGTCTACTCGCATTCGGCATTCCGCTGCTTGTCGGTCTGGCGCTGTGGGCACCCAGCCTGACTCTGAGAAGTTGGGATTGGCCGCAGATTTGGACCATCATCCTACTGTTGTGCTGCGGCCTGTTTACGGTCATGTCAATAATGGTCATCATCGGCGGTGCGTTTGACGTTCGCAAACTCCTCCGGCGACTGCGTGAGCAGGAAAACAACGGCGACCCGGACCCCACCCACTGACCGTTCTTTTGTTTACATCGCGCTGTGTCGCGCTAACATTTCCCTCGCCTCACTCGCATGGAACTGACCACGGAGACCTTTCGCCACGAAATCGACAACGCAATGTTGTCGTACGACCGGCACGTCGTGTGCGTCTTCAAGACGCCGGACGAATGCCTCGAGGCGATCGAGCGGCTGATGATCAAGGCGATCAAGGCATACGAAAACCGGGCCGAGGGCATGCGACACGGGATCGCGCTCGACAAGGAGATCACCATCATGCTCAGCCAGTCCGGGGGCGACCAACCGCTGTGCGCGATCTACTTCAACCTGCACACCCCTTACAGCCGCGAGGACGGCGGGCGCAACATCGTCAAGCCGGCCGCCAAGGCCGAGGCCAATCCACCGGAGTAATCGGCATCACCTCAACCGGGCCTCATCGCCGACCCAAATCTCACCCTCGACAATATCCGCCACTGTATACGTGTCCCACGTCGGGCCGGACACCCGCACTTGGCCAATTTTTTTACCCAGCCGGTAGATGCCCAATTGCTGCCCGGCACGGGGCAGGCGCTTGAATCCAAAATCCAGCACCACAAAATTCAACTTCTCATTCGTGCGCACCACCTTGCCCTCCGTGCGCATCGCCGCCGGAGTGACGATTGTGCCGCCGCCCGGCTTGGCCTCCGGGCCGGTCGCGCCATCCCCGTTGCCCGGCGAGGTACAACCCGCCAGGGCAAGCGCCACCAATCCTGTGACCCATTTCATCACGTCCGCAGCATAGCGCTTGGCCAAGCGCGATTCACGAAAAACAGTGCCCCCCACTCAATGAAGCCGGAGGCTTCAAAGCCATTAGCCGGTGGTCAACGAAGTGCCACCACCGGAAAATGGCAAAACGTAAAATCCACCCCGGAGGGATGGCAGACTTCAACAGTGGATGAATCTGGCACACCCTCCGGGGTGCGACCCTTTAAAAAACCAAAACCGGTGGTGTCGCTAATGCTCTACCACCGGCTAATTGCTGTTACGCCTCCGGCGTAATCTTGGGTTACAAAACAGTTCGCTTCGCCTTGGCCAAGCGCTCTGCTACACTGGGCCAAGTGGAACGATCATGAGCGACTCACCCTTACTTGAAATTTGCATCGACTCGGTGGCCTCGGCCATCGCAGCAGAACAGGGCGGCGCGGCCCGCGTCGAGCTGTGCCAAAACCTGTTCGAGGGCGGCACCACACCCAGCTTCGGCACGGTCTACCAAGCGCTGGAACAGGTGGGGATCAAGGTCAACGCAATCATCAGGCCGCGGGGGGGAGATTTCCTCTACTCGGACGATGAGTTCGCCATCATGCAGCGCGACATTGTTGCGCTAAAGGAGTTGGGCATCAACGGAGTGGTGATCGGCATGCTCAACGCAGACGGCACAGTCGACATGGAACGCACCCGCCAACTGATCGAACTGGCCCGCCCGCTGGAGGTCACCTTTCACCGCGCGTTCGACGTCACTGCCGATCCATTCCGCAGCCTCGACGAATTGATCCAACTGGACGTCGACCGCCTGCTCACCTCCGGCCAGGAACCGTCCGTGCTCGAGGGGGTGGAATTGATCGCCGAGTTGGTCCGCCGTGCCGGTGACGATATCATCATCATGCCCGGCGCCGGGATCACGCCCAAGAATTTGACACGCATCATCCGCGAGACCGGCGCCCGGGAATACCACGTCACCGGCAGTTCATCCGTCGACAGCAAGATGGAGTTTCGCAACGACCGCTGCTTCATGGGCAAGGCACTGTATCCGCCGGAGTTCTCGATGAAAGTGGCCGACGCCGGCAAGATCAGTCACTACGTCCAGATGCTCAACGACTGATCCACCGAACCTTGGCCAAGCGCTTGGCCAAGCGGCTCACATTTTCGACCGGGCCTTCTCAAGAATCTTGCGCTCGCGCTCGGTCAGGCTGTGGATGCCCTGCTTGGAAATCTTATCGAGGATCGGGTCGACCTCGCGGCTGATGAATTCCTCGTTCGTCACCTCGTCGGTATCGACCACCTTCGGCTTGCGCCATTCACGCCGCTGTCTCGCGCCCGTCCCCTTGGCCGAGTCGTCCGAAACAAATCGAACCTTTGGCAGGCCGGGCAGAAACCTCATCAGGCCACCGTTGCGCACCAGTGCAGCCACGTAAAACGCGCCAAACAACAGCCCCCCGAGATGCGCCGCGTGCGCCGTCCTGTCTCCTGCGTCCGCCCGAACCTCGATCACAATGGACAGGACCGCGATGGCGAAACTCCCCCAGAAAATCCAGTTTAATTTTAACCGAATCGGTAGGACAAAAAACAGGAGCAGATACATCTCGCGCTGGGGGAACAGCCGCGATAGCACTCCAATAAAACCAAACACCGCCCCGCTCGCTCCCACCATTGGCCCGGCAAAATGCGCCGGAAGAGCGAAAGCCAGTGCGATTTGAAAAAACGCCCCCACCACCCCACTGGCAAGGTACAACCCGATGATCTCCCGTCGGCCGATGGCCGGCTCCAACGCTCGGCCAATAAAAAACAGACCCAACGCATTCATGAGGATGTGAAACATGCCTCCGTGCAAAAATTGAAAAGTGATCAACTGCATCGGCAGCAGCCAAGTTAGTTTCATCGGGTCCAACGCGAGCCACTGTCCCACAATCGATTTGCCGAATCTGCCATCCAGACTGCCCGGATCGACGATCACCTGCAGGATGAACACCACCACATTGATCGTCAGCAGGATGGCCCAACCGGACCACGGCTGTCGCATCGGGGACGAACCAAAACTCGGTCCCTCTGGTCGCATGTATGGACGGTCGTCCAGCATCGTCACGCGCACCCTAACACGACCGCCCCCCGCCGGCCAACTGTCGCCGCAGTTTCAACGCCTCGCCCACCAAACCGTCGACGCCCTCGCGCACCACGTCCCACGCCGGGAGGTTCAGCCGCTCCAGCACCGACTCTTTTTCCCGTAGAAAGTCGTCGTCCGACTGCAGCCGGCTATTGATCGCCACGCCGATGAAACGGCACGGGTGCTGCAAATTCGCCACGGACAAGTACGATGCAACCACCTCCTCGAGCGGCGGCAGGGGCATCGGTTCCAGCCCCACGACCTCCGTGCGACCGGCCTCGTAACACAACACCAACCCGTCCGGCAGACATCCGTGCAGCAAGCCCATCGTCACACCGGAGTAGCGCGGGTTGGCCAAGCTCCCCTGCCCCTCGACCACGACCGCATCGCGCCCCTTGGCCGCCAGCACCAGTCGCTCTGTTGCACCCGCGATAAAGTCGGAAACCACTGCGTCCACCGCGCAACCGTCGCCCTCGATCAACATCCCGGTCTGCCCTGTGGCCACGAATTTCGTGTCGCAACCGGCCCGGATCAGCCCGCGAGCCAGCTCCACGCTGACCACCATCTTGCCCACGCAACAGTCGTTACCCACGGTGTGCAGCCGCAGGCAGTCCGGGTCGAACGAGTCGAACCGCGCCACGTCGCGCTCGTCGTTTTTGCGGAGATCCACCAACTTCGAGCCGCTGCGCTTGGCCAGGCGGGAGAACTCCTCGTCATCGCTCAGGAAAAAATGCATGCCGGACTCCACCCGCATCCCGCGCTCGATCGCCTCGCGAATCTCCCGGCGCAACGGCCCACTCAACTCACCCCCGGCCGGAGCGATACCGACGATCAGCGTGTCGGCCTCCGGCGCTTGGCCAAGCGCGGCAAAAACAGGAATGTCTCCACCGACTCCAAGCAATTCGCCGGCGGTCCGGCCGGCCCGGGTGGAGTCGATCAACCCGACCACTTGGCCAAGCGAATAGCGCAGCACGCCGGTGGCGGTCTTGGCGGAAAGCGGCGTGGTACGGCCCTCGGTGAGCAGAAGAATGCGTTCGGATTCGGAGCGACCCTGGCTCATTGCCAGACGATTTCTCCGCCGACGATGGTCATGACCGGGCGGCCTTTCAGCGTCCAGTCGTAAAAGGGATTGTTGGTCGCCTTGCTGGCGGTGTCCTCCCGGCGGAACACCCATTCCGCGTCGGGGTCAAACACGGTCACGTCCGCCGGAGCACCCACGCTTAACGTACCACGGTCGGAGCGGATCAATCGCGCCGGAGCCACGGTGAGCCGGTCGATCACGTCGGCCAACGGCATCCGGCCGCTGTGGTAAAATTGCATCAGCGCCACCGCGAGCTGGTTCTCTAGGCCGGTGATGCCAAACGGTGCGTTGGCGAACTCGACCTCCTTTTCGTAGTCGCAGTGCGGCGCGTGGTCGCTCGAGATGATTTCCAGCGTGCCGTCGACGATCCCCTCGATGACCGCCTCGCGATCGGCGGCGGATCGCAGCGGCGGGTTCATCTTGAAATTGGTATCAAACTCCGGCCAGGCGGGGCGTTCGCCGTCCCCGGGATAATTCACGCCCTTGCCGTCCTCGGCCCAGAATTTCTCGCTGCCGGCAATCGTCGCGTCGGTCAACGTGAAGTGGTGCGGACACGCCTCACCGGAGATCGGGACGCCGCGGGACTTGGCCTCGCGCAGCAGCCGAATGCTACCGGCCGCACTCATGTGCTGGCAGTGGATGTGCGCCCCGGTTTTCTCAGCGAGCAGAATGTTACGCGCCACAATCATCTCCTCCCCCGCACTGGGCCAGCCCGGCAGGCCAAGCGTGCTGTTCCAGTAGCCCTCATGCATCACGCCCGAGCCCACCAGCGAGTAATCCTGACAATGATCCATCACCGGCAGGTTGAACATCGCCGTGTACTCCAGCGCGCGGCGCATCAAATCGTTATCCTGCACACAGTGGCCGTCGTCCGTGATCGCCACCACTCCGGCACTTTTCAGGGAGCCAATCGGGGCCAGCTCTTCACCGGCAATCCCCTTGGTTATCGCGCCGGTCGTCAGCACGTTGACCTTGGCCGAACGCTCGGCGCTGTCCTGAATCAATGCCACTGTGCCCGGGTTGTCGATCGCCGGGCTGGTGTTGGGCATGCAAACCACCGTGGTGAACCCGCCCCGCGCCGCTGCTGCCGCCCCGGTCTCGATATTCTCCTTGGCCGTCTGGCCCGGTTCACGAAAGTGAACGTGAATATCGATCAATCCCGGGCAAACAACCTTGCCGGAGACATCCTCCACGGCACCTCCCTCGGGCGCTTGGCCAAGCGCATCCGCCCCGATGGCCGCCACCCTGCCATCGACCAACAACACGTCGGCCGTCTCGTCCCGGCTGTTGGCGGGATCGATCACCCGGCCGCCCTTGAGCAACAATGAACTCACGGCCGCACAGGCTAGGGAAGGTGGATTGACAACGCAAGCCGGGTTGGTAGGCTGCGCCCGGTTGCGGGTGTAGTTCAATGGTAGAACGGAAGCCTTCCAAGCTTCATGTGAGGGTTCGATTCCCTTCACCCGCTCCACTTCACTTTTTTGTTTGTACAGGGCACGGATGCCCCTTCGATCTTCACGAACACGTTACCCGGAAATGGCTGCAACATGAATTCCTCCGAGTTTAGGGTACACGAGAATGAAACGGGGATCGCTCGACTGCTGGCCAATTGGGGAAGATGAAATACGCAGTCTACATCGGTCTTTTGCTGGCCAGCGTACCTGTGCCAATGAGCGCAGAGCGAGTACCGTTCGAGCTTGTACCAACTCCTGCGAACAAAGACTCCCTAGCCCCCAACCTGTGTGCGTTCGGAGACCACTTTGCCCTTAGCTGGATTGAGCGCGGTCGAGACGGCACTGCACAGGTTCAGTTTGCCGACTGGAACGGCAACGGTTTCGACAAAAAAATACCGGTCGCGGAGTCTAGGCAAATGTTCTCCAACTGGGCCGACATACCAACCTTCATCGAGGCGCCGACAGGTGATCTTTATGCCCACTGGCTGGATCGTATTGACGACAAACCACACGCATACGGCATTCGGGTAGAGCACTCTGCCGACCGGGGTAAAAAATGGAATTCACTTGGCTGGCTGCATACCGATACCAGCGCAACGGAACACGGATTCGTTTCATTGGTTCCGGATGGCAACCACGTGCGCGCCTTTTGGCTGGATGGCCGTTTGATGACCAAACCAACCGGCAAGATGACATTACGCACGGTGATCCTGGACGGAGACCAGATTAGGGATGAACGCATGCTCGATGACAACGTGTGCACCTGTTGCCCCACCTCTGCCGTTCCGCTCCCTGCCGGCCCGATTGTGGTTTATCGTGATCGATCGCTGCGGGAGATTCGTGATATCAGCTTCATCCTCCGGTCCGAAAACAAATGGACCGAACCCGCGACTCTGAAAAAAGACAACTGGCTGATGCCCGGCTGCCCGGTTAATGGAGCCAGCATCGCCACGAACGGAGACCTTGTCGCGGTCAGCCGGTTCACCGTGCGCCACAAAAAGGCGCAGGTAATTCTTCGGTTATACAACGGCGGTTTGATGCAGACCGGAAAAGATGTCGTTCTCGATAAAAACACCCCCATCGGGCGTTGCTCAACCGTTTGCTCCAAGAATTCAACATTTACCGTCTGGATCGGCTTTGAAAAAAAACAGGCCGTACTGCGCTTGGCGGAGGTTTCCCCCACAGGAATAATTAAGAGCAATCGCACACTTACCCGGGTTGAAGGAAACCGATCCAGCGGCATGCCTCGCGCCATCCTAAGTGACGGTTTTCTATGGGTAACCTGGACGGATTCAAACCGAATCCGCCTGGGCCGAATCAAAGTCAATTAGCAGGTTATCCCGCCGGGGATCGTTCCACCCACCTGACGCCCTTCGACGTGAGGCTCCCGCTTGGCCAAGCGCTTGGTTATGGAAATAGCGTTGACTCTAACGGTGATAAAGCCGACCCTCCCGGCCGACCGAATCCATTGACGTAAACCGGCCCAGCCACATCCAGCACCAAAAAACACCTTGAACGACATTTTCATCAGCTACGCGCACATCGACAATGAGGCGCTGACCGAGGAGGACAAGGGCTGGATCTC
>JAPPPH010000468.1 GCA_028817635.1 Verrucomicrobiales bacterium
CCCTGGCCGGTGTGTTACTGTATCTGGCCGCCTACGCGCTGGCCACGGTGGCGGCGATGACGCTGTTCACCGCAGGGCTGGGCGGCTTGGCCAAGCGCTTGGCCAAGCGGAGTCCGCAGTGGGGTCACCGGTTCGGCTTGGCCTGCTGCACCCTCACGATTTTCATCGGTGGCTTTTGGCTGTTTGCCGGATAGCGGACGGTTCGCGACTCCTCGAGCGGCATGTCCAAGTTGATCCATCAGGCCATCGACTCCCTGCTCAAGGGCACTTCCCGATCCTTTTATCTCACCCTCAAGGCGCTGCCCTCGCCGGTGCGGCCGCAGATCGGGTTGGGCTACCTGCTGGCACGCATCTCGGACACGATCGCCGACTCCACCGGTGGCCCGACAGGCCAGCGGCTCGAGGCACTCGAGCAGTATAACGACCGACTTCAGGGCAGGAGCACCGCGATGCCCGACTTGTCCGTGCTCGCCCGGCTGCAACAGAATCCGGACGAGGCCAAGCTGCTGGAGAATGCCGCTGCGCCGGTGTCCTATCTCGAGCAGTTTTCCGCGACGGACCAGCAGCACATCCGGCGGGTGCTCGACATCATCATCGGCGGACAGACGCTGGATCTGCAGCGGTTCGCCTACGCCAACACCGGCACGATCATCCCGCTTGCGAGGGAAGAGGAACTCGACGACTACACCTACCGCGTGGCCGGCTGCGTCGGTGAATTCTGGACGCACGTCTCGCTGGGGCATCTGTTCGAGGTGGACGCCGCGAAGGAGGCTCAGCTATTCGAGAACGCTGTTCGGTTTGGCAAGGCGCTGCAGTTGATCAACATCCTGCGCGACTTGCCGGAGGATCTCCGAATGGGCCGCTGTTACCTGCCGACGGCGGTACTCTCCGAGCACGATATTACTCCGGAAAACCTGCTTGAATCGGCGACGATGGATCGGTTTCGGCCGGTGTACGATTCGTACCTCGACAAGACGGTGGCGCACTTCGATGCTGCTGCCGCGTACATCGACATGCTGCCGTTCAGCCAGTTTCGCATGCGCGGCGCCTGCATGTTGCCGGTCATCATCGGCCTGAAAACAGTCACGCTGTTGCGTCAGCAAAACGTGCTCGACGCAGAAATCCGGATCAAGGTCGGTCGACCGGAGATCAAGCGGATGACCCGCCAGACCGCTCTCGCGTTGCCCTCGCGGCGGCGTACTCAAAAACTCATTTCATCCTACCGCGATGCCTGACTTTCCCCGTCTCCTGCCACTCATGCTTTGGGTGTTGTTATCCGCATGGGTAGCGGGCTGCTCCGATCCCCCAAACCCGGCGAAGCCGATTCAGCCTGGTTTGCAGGAGATCAACCAAAAGCCGTTGTTCGTGAACAGCCTCGGCATGCAGTTTGTCCCGGCGCCGGGCGGCAACGCCTGGATCAGCGTCTGGGAGACGCGCGTGAGCGACTACGCCGCGTTCGCCGCCGCCACGACTAACGGCTGGCATGCGGCTTGGTTTCAGGATTCTACCAATCACCCAGCGGTAAACCTCCGCTGGGATGAGGCCGAGGCGTTTTGCGCCTGGCTCAGCCAACGTGAGCGTGCCTCCGGTTTGCTGGGCGCCAATGAAGGCTACCGCCTGCCGACCTCGGACGAGTGGACCTCGGCGCTTGGCCAAGCGCAGGACGGTGATCCCTCAACGATTTCCGGCAACTTCGGGCCTGCTCTCAAGAGCGATTCCTTCCCGCACACAAGCGAAGTCGGGACGTTTCAGTCGAACGCGCTTGGCCTGCACGATCTCCGCGGTAACGTCTGGGAGTGGTGCACCGCTTGGCCAAGCGAGGAGGGCGCAACCCGAATCCTGCGCGGCGGCGGCTGGCGGGATCACGCTCCCGAGCTGATTGCTCCCGACCGGCAACTGCTCGTGGCCCCGCACGCCAGCGCCGAGGACTACGGGTTTCGCTGCGTCCTCGTCCTCAAGCGCCCATCTCAGCCGGAATAGCCGGTTGCGTCCCCGGGCCGAAAAATTATTCACAATTGGGGAATCTCGCTTGGGAGGGTTTGGGTTGTCCCGTACATTGGTTGCCGGGAGGCAGCACCTCCTCCGCTTTGAGCATTTTGAAACCCGAAAACGACGCGTATACACGGCACCCAGATCGGTTCGTCGACCGCCATATCGGCCCCCGGCAAAAGGACATCGAGACCATGTTGGCCGAGCTGGGGCATGACTCACTCGAGGCCATGATCAGCGCCGGCGTGCCGAACAGCATTCGTACCTCAGAACCGCCTGATCTGCCGCCCGCCCAAAGTGAGACTGAGGCCCTCGAGTCGCTCCGCAGCTTGGCCGGGGAAAACCAGATTTGGCGCACGTACATAGGGCAGGGTTATTACAATTGCATCACGCCACCGGTTATTCAGCGGAACCTTCTCGAGAACCCCGGCTGGTACACGCAGTACACGCCGTATCAGGCCGAGATTTCGCAGGGCCGCCTTGAGGCGCTGCTCAATTTCCAGACGCTGGTCTGCGACTTGAGCGGCATGGAGATTGCCAACGCGTCATTGCTCGACGAAGCCACAGCCGCGGCCGAGGCGGTCACCATGTGCCGCAACATCCAGTCGCGTAACAAGTCCGACGCCGTATTCGTCTCGGAGGATTGTCATCCGCAGACAATCTCCGTGTTGTGCACGCGCGCCGAGGCGATCGGGCTCGAGGTCGTCGTCGGCAGTCAGGCTGCGTTTGATTTCAGCACGCCGGTGTTCGCCGTCGTGTTGCAATACCCGGCCACGGACGGAAGCCTGACCGATCCGGGCGACTTCATCGCGCGCGCCCATGAGAACGATGCGCTCGCCATCGTGGCGACTGATCTGCTTGCGTTGACGCTGCTCAAGCCGCCGGGCGAACTCGGCGCCGACGTGGCCATTGGCAGTGCACAGCGGTTAGGTGTGCCGCTTGGTTTTGGTGGGCCGCATGCCGCGTTCATTGCCACGCTGGACAAGCACAAACGCCGCTTGCCCGGTCGAATCGTCGGTGTGTCGAAGGATGCCGCCGGTCGGCCCGCGCTTCGGTTGGCGTTGCAGACGCGCGAGCAGCACATCCGCCGCGACAAGGCGACGAGCAACATTTGCACGGCGCAGGCGCTGCTTGCGAACATTGCCTCGATGTACGCCGTGTACCACGGGCCGACCGGCCTGCGGGCGATCGGCGAACACGTACACGCGATGACTTGTCGCCTGGCCAACGTACTGCGGCAGCTTGGCCAAGCGGTGGAGTCCGAACACTTTTACGACACGCTCTCTGTGTCGCTTGGCCAAGCGGAGCCTTCCGTGCTTGCTGAGTTGGCCAAGCGCAGGATCAACCTCCGCCAGCTTGGCCAAGGGCGCGTTGGCATCTCGCTCGACGAGACGGTCACCGAGGGCGATCTCGCGGATTTGCTCGCCTGCTTCAATGGCGGCCAGTCGCCGGAGTTGGACGGGGCCGAGCCGCCGACCGCCATCCCGGCCGACCTGCAGCGCACGTCCGCTTTTTTGCAGCACCCGATTTTCAATCGGCACCATTCCGAGACGGAGATGCTGCGTTACCTCAAGAAACTTGAAGCGCGAGATCTCTCCCTCACGGCGTCGATGATCCCGCTTGGTTCCTGCACAATGAAGCTCAATGCCTCGGCCGAAATGTTCCCGATCAGTTGGCCCGGGTTTGCCTCGCTGCACCCATTCGTGCCGGGGGAACAGGCGGCCGGCTATCACCGGATGTGTGGCCAGCTCGAAGAGTGGCTGGCCAACATCACCGGGTTTGCCGCCGTGTCGCTCCAGCCCAACGCGGGGTCACAGGGCGAGTTTGCCGGCCTGCTGGCCATCCGTCGTTACCACGAAAGCCGGGGGGAGGGGAACCGCAACGTCTGCCTGATCCCGATGTCGGCACACGGCACCAATCCGGCCAGCGCGGTGATGGCGGGAATGAAAGTTGTACCGGTGACCTGTGGACAGTCCGCCGCCAACGGCGATGTCGATCTCGATGACCTCCGCGTCCGTGCCGAGGAACACAGCGATAACCTTGCGGCGATCATGGTGACGTACCCCTCCACGCACGGCGTGTACGAGCGGGGCATCCGCGAGATATGCGAGATCGTCCACGAACACGGCGGACAGGTTTACATGGACGGCGCCAACCTCAATGCCCAGATCGGCCTGACCAGCCCCGGGCACATTGGCGCCGATGTTTGCCATCTCAATTTGCACAAGACGTTTTGCATTCCGCACGGCGGCGGTGGCCCGGGCATCGGGCCGATCGGTGTGGCCAAGCATCTCGCGCCGTTTTTGCCGGGCGATCCGCTGGCGGAAAACAGCGCTCCGGTGGCGGCGGCGGCGTGGGGCAGCGCCGGCATCCTTCCCATATCGTGGATGTACATCACGATGATGGGTACCGAGAATCTCACCCGCGCCACACAAGTGGCCATCCTCAACGCCAACTACATCGCACACCGCTTGGCCGATACGTTTCCGATCTTGTACCGCGGAAAAAACGGCCTCGTCGCCCACGAGTGCATTGTGGACCTGCGGCATTTTGAAAAGGTCACCGTGGAGGATGTGGCCAAGCGGTTGATGGACTACGGCTTCCACGCGCCCACCATCTCATGGCCGGTGGCCGGCACAATGATGATCGAGCCGACGGAGAGCGAACCGATGGAGGAACTCGACCGTTTTTGCGACGCGATGATCTCCATCCACGCCGAGATCATTGCGATCGAAAATGGGCAGGTGGATGGGGAAAACAACCTACTGCGAAATGCTCCGCATACGTCGGGTGATATTGCGGGGGATTGGGATCGGCCGTACAGCCGCGAGCAGGCGGTGTTCCCGGTTGCAGGGTTGCGCGACCAAAAATACTGGCCGCCGGTCAATCGCATCGACAACGTCCACGGCGACCGTAACCCAGTCTGCACTTGCGAAGGGATGGACGCTTATACTGAGTAAGCCAAGCGCTTGGTTTTCAATCGGACTCGCAGGCTCGTCCCTCCATTTTTGCGCTTGGTTTGCTGTGGAGGGACGAGCCTGCGAGTCCGCCGTGAATTAAGGCTGGATCATTCGGAAGAACTTGTGGGCGTCTGCTGAGTCGACCGCGTGCGGCTTGGCCGCGTTCTCGATCGACTCCCAGTTTTTCAGGTCGGTGCTGGACTGCAGCACGCCTTCGCCCACCCATGAAATGGTTAGGCCACCATCGTCTCCGCGTGTGAGGGAAAGGATGGGTTGATCCCCCTTGCCGAGTCTCAGCACGGTGATCACGATGGTTTCTGGCTCGGACTTGTGTTCGCCAGCCACAACACGAAACTGAAACGTGTCCATGCCTTCAAAACCGGCCTTGGGCCGGTAGGTCAGGTTTGGGGCGCTCCCGACGAGGCTGCCATTCTTCGGCATCTCGACAAGGTGAAACGACAGGCCAAGGCTGTCCGGGTCGGTGCCGGTCAGGGTCAACGGAAGGTGCTGCCCGTACTTGGTGGTCAACTCCTGCGGCAGGGCCACCGGGATATCCACCACCGGGATGACGGTCAAATCCATCTCGGTTGAGACGGTGTTATCGCCATCGCTGACGGAGAGAGTGACCTGAGTCTTGCCGCCCATGTTCGCTCCCGGCGTGAGGGTGACGGTTCGGGTGAGGCCTTCACCGGTTGAGGTGATGTTTTCGGCGGGCAACAGCGCCGCGTTGGCTGCATTGCCGCTGATCTTCAGTTCCTCCGGGGCGGTGTCGATATCCGAGAGGGTGACGGTGAAACTGATCGTCTGATCCTCGTTGATCTCGCCCGGCTCTACGGCGGAGATGGTCGGCGGGTCGTTCACGGCGTTGACCGTCAGCTTGAAGGTCGTCGATACCTCGTCGATGCCGTCGTTCACCGTCACGGTGATGTCGGTTTCACCGTGGGCATTTTCTTTCGGTGTGATATCGAGATAACGACGCAAACCGGTCTTGCGCACGGAGATCGCTTCCGGCGCGATCAAGTCTGCGTTGGTGGCGGCCACCGTGTACTGCAGCTTGGACTTGGAGGTTTCCTTGTCTTCTGCAATCAGTTCAATCTCCGCAACAGTTTCGTCTTCGTTGGAAACCACGTCAGCGATGGCCTCGATGGTCGGCGGGGTGTTGTACTGTTCGCCCTCGAAGCGCAGGTAGCGGTAGTTGCCGATTTTGCTGCCATCGTCCCAGATGCTGTCCCAGTAACCGAAGTAGCCGAACCGGTGCTTATCGCCTTCCGGCAGTTCAAGGTTGGTGAGAAGCACGATCTCGGTGGTGCCTTCCAGTTGCTTGGTCTTGGTTCGGTGCGGGACGGCGGTGATGCGGGCGGTCACGTCCTCCAGCGCCGCCTTGTCTTCGTCGGTCGGCGGAGAGACGGTCATCTTCATGATGGTAAACTTCGACGAGTCGAACTCGCCGAGATCGGACCAGGCGGAACCGATTTTCTCCTCTGCCGGAGTTCCGTCGAGGTTGTACAGGCCGTTTACGGTGAAGTTCGCGTCCTCGTCATCCGTCAGGAACGAGACTGTGGCCACTTGAAATGCATCGTAGCTGTTGAGTTGAAACACGATCCCGACGCCGGTCTCCTGATTGAGCAGGCCGATGATACCGCCCATCCCATCCTCGATTGCCGGCTGAAATTCCGCACTCACGGTGTAGTCGATGTTGGCCGGGATCACCTTGTCCGAGTACCACGCCGCGCGTAGGGCAGGGAAGGTGGTGTCGGCGGACTGAGCCATCTCAAGATGCCCCAGTGGCCAGCGTCCGTTGCGGCGGGCAACCTTGAGACTGATCGTGGCGTTGGCGTCGTTGAGCTTGTTTTCGATCTTGGTCAGACCGTTCACGTTCTTGCCGTCGTTCACCGTAACCGGCCCGGCACTCAGGGTGGTTGCAAATGCCAACAATAAACCACCTATCAACCCGCTTTTGTTTAATTCCATGGATAAACCCCAACTACTGCCGGAAAGTGGCAGCGCCGGAAAAGCTATTCACACCCGGGCTTTTCGTCAAGCGGCCTTGGCCAAGCGCTTGGCCAAGCGCGGCGGTCAGCGGCCGAGGAAGCGGCTAAAGCTGCCGCCAAACAGGCCCTCGACGTCCCGCTGGATCTCCGCTTCGCTCGGCTCCCATCCGGTGGCGGCGAGGTTCAGGTATTTCTCCTCCAACACCTTGGCGATGATCTCGCGGGAGTGGTCCCACTTGTAAATGATCTGGTCGAGCACGCGAGCGTCGGAGTGCTGCGCGGTAAAGCTCATCCCGACGAGGTCAAGCCGCATCCGGGTCATCTCCTCGATCACACTCGGGATGTTGGTGAACCACCAGCAGCCGAACACGTGAAGGTTGCGGAACTTCCGCGCGATGACACACAACTCGTGCTGGCTCTCTCGCGACAGTACGGTGCAGAGGAAT
>JAPPPH010000196.1:0-915 GCA_028817635.1 Verrucomicrobiales bacterium
CCATCACGTCGTTCACCTGCCCCCGACACGAGTTGCGAGCGCTGGCCCGCGAGATCGTTGGCCAAGCGGACTTTTTGGAAGTGTACGTCGAGTGCCGTTTTGAGACTTGCGAACAGCGGGATGTGAAGGGTCTCTATGCCAAGGCCAAGGCCGGGCAGGTGCAAAATTTCACCGGCAAGGATTCGTCGTTTGAGGCTCCCGAACCCCGGGATGCGGCGGACCTGATTTTGAACACGGACAACCAAGCCGAGGGCGAATCTCTCGAGCAACTTTATCAAGCCGTGCGCCCGCGAGTGGCGCTTGGCCAAGGAACAAAATGAGCGAACAAAAGGGATATCAACTTACCCACCTGCAGCAACTGGAGGCGGAATCGATCTTCATCATGAGGGAGGTCGCGGCGCAATTCGGCAAACCGGCATTGCTGTTTTCCGGCGGCAAGGACTCGATCGTGATGGTGCGTCTGGCGCAGAAGGCGTTTTGGCCGGCCAAGCTGCCGTTCCCTCTGGTACACGTCGATACCGGCCACAACTTCGACGAGACGATCCAGTTTCGCGATGATCTGGCCAACGATGTTGGCGGGGATTTGGTCGTGGCCAGTGTACAGGAGGAGATCGACGCCGGGCGGGCCAAGGAGGAAACCGGACCGAACCCGAGCCGCAATCGATTGCAGATCCCTGCACTGCTGAACGCGATCGAAAAAAACCAATACGATGCCTGCCTTGGCGGTGCCCGGCGTGATGAGGAAAAGGCGCGGGCCAAGGAGCGGTTCTTTTCCCACCGAAATTCCTTCGGCGAGTGGGATCCGAAAAATCAGCGCCCGGAGCTTTGGAACCTGTTCACCGGTAAGATGGACTTTGGCGAGCACTATCGGATTTTTCCGCGGAGTAACTGGACCGAGATGGATGGGTGGCAGTA
>JAPPPH010000196.1:925-7373 GCA_028817635.1 Verrucomicrobiales bacterium
AAGATGGATTTCGGTGAGCACTTCCGGATTTTTCCGCTGAGCAACTGGACCGAGATGGATGTCTGGCAGTACATCAAGCTGGAGAACATCCCGTTGCCGAGTATCTATTTTTCCCATGAACGCGAGTTCGTGCGACGCAACGGCGTGCTGCTTGGCAAGTGCGAGCACATCACTTTGCTGGACGGAGAGCAGTGGGAGAGTGGCAACGTACGTTGCCGCACGGTGGGTGACATGACCTGCACCGGAATGGTTGAGAGTGTCGCCAACAACGTGGACGACATCATCGAGGAGGTCGCCGCCGCACGCCAAACCGAGCGTGGTGGCCGGGCCGATGACAAACGCAGCGAGACCGCCATGGAGGATCGCAAGAAGGAAGGGTATTTTTAGAAAAGGAATTCGATGAGCACTGATACGAAGGGTTATCTGGATATGGATCTGCTGCGGTTCACCACCGCGGGCAGTGTGGACGACGGCAAAAGCACGCTCATCGGGCGGCTACTGTACGACTGCAAATCCATCTTTGAAGATCAATGGGAGGCGGTGGAGCAGTCCAGCAAGCAACGCGGCGACGAAAACGTAAACCTCGCGTTGTTGACCGACGGGCTGCGCTCGGAGCGCGAACAGGGCATCACGATCGACGTGGCTTATCGCTACTTCGCCACGCCCAAGCGCAAGTTTATCATCGCCGACACACCGGGGCATATCCAGTACACGAGGAACATGGTGACCGGCGCCTCGACGGCGAATCTGGCCATCATCCTGATCGACGCCCGAAACGGAGTAATTGAGCAGACCTGCCGCCACTCGTTCATCGCGAGCCTGCTGCAAATCCAGCATATCGTGGTGTGCATCAACAAAATGGACTTGGTCGACTGGAGCGAGGACCGTTTCAACGAACTCGTCGAGCAGTACAAGGAATTTGCCTCACGCCTCGACGTGCCACACATCGATTTCATCCCGATCAGTGCGCTGCTCGGGGACAATGTGGTCGATCGCTCCAAAAATATGGATTGGTACAAGGGCAGCCCGCTGCTTTACACGTTGGAGACGGTCTACATCGGCAACGAGCACAATCATGTGGACGCTCGGTTTCCGGTGCAGTGGGTGATCCGGCCGCACAGCGATGAGTACCATGATTTCCGCGGGTACGCCGGCCGTGTGGCGGGTGGGGTGTTCAAGCCGGGCGACGAGGTCACCGTGTTACCGAGCGGCTTTCAATCACGCATCAAGGGCGTGCATGATATTAACGGCGAACTCAATGAAGCCTACGCGCCCATGTCGGTCTCCCTCACGCTTGAGGATGAGATCGACATCAGCCGGGGCGACATGATCGTGAAGCAAAACAACCCGCCTGAGAGCAGCCAGCAGATTGAGGCGATGCTTGTGTGGTTTAGTTCCGACAAAAGCTTGGTTGAGCGCGGTCGCTATACCATTCGGCACACGACCAATGAGGCCAAGTGTCTCTTGAAGGAGATGAAATACAAGGTGGACATCAACACGCTTCACAAGATCGAGGATGATCGTGAGGTGAGGTTAAACGATATCGCCCGTGTCTCGCTGCAGACCAGTGCTCCGATTCACTTCGATCGCTATCGGCGGAACCGTGCAACAGGCAGCTTCGTGCTGGTCGATGAACAGTCCAACAACACCGTGGCTGCCGGCATGATCGTGGGCTGAGTCCGCGCTTGGCCAGGCGCGGAGAGAGTTTCGAATAAAGAGCAGGGAACGCCGAAGTTCGAAGAGGTCAAGGTAGGGACGGCTGTCCCAGCCGTCCTCGGCACACCGGGCGCATTAGACAAACCACGGAATACACAGAATACACGGAAAGGATTTTCTAGGAGAGGGGACATTCTTGTCCCCTCATAAACCGTTAAGAATCTTCACGGGGACAGGAATGTCCCTGCTCCTTTGGCCAAGCATTATAGCTTAGGACGTCTGGGGCAGCCATCCCTACTTCTCCCGCTTGGCCAAGCGGGCACAAAAAAGGCGACGCAGTTTTTGCGTCGCCTTTTTGTGTATCGGAATTTGTTTTAGTCGTTGAGCGCCTCGTAGACGTTGCCGACCATCCCCTCGCTTGGGGTGAGGGTCTTTGCGCCGGGCGCCCACTTGGCCGGGCAGGCCTCGTCCGGGTTGGCGGCACAGTGGGCGTTGGCTTCCATGATGCGCACGAGCTCCTCCATGTTGCGCCCGACGTTGTAGAAGTTCACCTGACTGCTGACGAGTTTGCCTTCGGGATTGATCACGAAGGTGCCGCGTAGAGCGAGGCCGGTTTCCTCGTCGTACACGCCAAACAGGCTGCTCACCAAACCGGTGGTATCGGCGGCCATGGTGTACTTGACGTCGGCCATCAGTTTCTCCGCCTGACACCAAGCCAGGTGGCTGAACTTCGTGTCCGTGGAGACGGAGACGACCTTGGCCCCCAATTCGGTCAGCTTGGCGTCCTGTGCCGCGAGGTCAGCCAGTTCCGTTGGACAAACGAAGGTGAAGTCCGCCGGGTAAAAGACGAGGATCGTCCATTTGCCGTCTTTTTTCAGATCGGCAAGGTTGATCTCACCAAACGAACCGCTGGACGGCTCGTAGGTTTCCATCTTGAACTCGGGCACGTCCTGCCCCACGCCAACCGGGGGCAGATCACCGTAAATGTCGTCTGTGAAATCTGACATATTCAATCCTTACAGGCCTTTTTCGATCATCAACTTGAGCAGGTCACCCACGCGATTGGAGTAACCCCACTCGTTGTCGTACCAGCTCACGAGCTTGAAGAAATTTTCATTCAACTCCATGCCGGCGCCCTGATCGTAGATGCTCGAGTCGGCGCAGTGGATGAAGTCGGTGCTCACGACGGCGTCCTCGGTGTAGGCGAGGATGCCCTTGAGGTAAGACTCGCTGGCGGCCTTCATCGCGGCGGAGATTTCGGCGTAGCTGGTGCTCTTCTCTGTCTTGAAGGTCAGGTCCACCACGGAGGCGGTCGGGGTCGGCACGCGGAATGCCATGCCGGTCAATTTACCTTTCACTTCCGGGCAGACGAGGCTCACCGCCTTGGCGGCGCCGGTGCTGGCCGGGATGATGTTGGTCGCGGCGGCACGGCCGTCACGCCATGCCTTGCGGCTTGGGCCGTCCACGGTTTTCTGCGTGGCGGTGTAGGCGTGGATGGTGGTCATCAAGCCCTCGGCGATGCCGAAGCCTTCCTTGAGCAACACGTGCACGACCGGGGCCAGACAGTTTGTGGTGCAGGAGGCGTTGGAGACGATGTGATGGTTCCCCGCATCGTAAAGGTGATCGTTCACACCCATCACTACGGTAAGATCCTCGTTCTTCGCGGGGGCGGAGATGATGACTTTTTTCGCGCCGGCCTCGATGTGGCCCTTGGCCTTCTCGCCGTCGGTGAAGAGGCCGGTGGACTCGATCACGACGTCTACGCCGAGTTCCTTCCACGGCAATTCAGCCGGGGAGGGCGCCTTGACGACTTTGATGTCGGCGCCATCGACTACGAGCGTTTCGTCGTCCTTGTGGCTGACTTCGCCCTTAAACGCACCCTGTGTGGAGTCGTATTTGAGGAGGTAGGCCAGGTTGTCGGCCGGGACGAGGTCTCCGACGGCGACCACTTCGACCTCGTTCCCCACGAGGCCCTGTTCCACCATTGCACGATATGCCAATCGGCCGATTCGGCCGAAACCATTGATTGCTACTTTTACTGCCATAACAAAAAGAAATTGATCCGGAATCCCGAGAAATTCGGGGCGGACAGAGTATCAGCGTTTGCCCAACCGTCAACGCGATTTTTGGTCACAATCTTGTGACCTTGGCCAAGCGCTTGGCCAAGCGGGTCAGCGATAGCGCCGTTTTAGCTGCTTCAACGCCCGTAATTCCGGGACATCCGTGAAGCGCAGCCGAATCATTCCCAGAAATTGAAAATGCCGGTCGTACGCCCCGCCGAGCAGTGTGCCGGAGGAGAAAATATGCTCCCGCGACTTGGCCTGATAGGCGACCAGCGCGACCTTGGAGACGGCGAAGTTGTTTTCGCGCTTGAAAAACGAGATCTCCGGCAGCGCCACAGGGGCGCCGGTAACCGGGTTGGGTAGAGCCTGATCCTCGGCGATGCCGAGCGTGGCGGTGCTGCTGTCCAGCGAATTGGCACCGCTGCGTACCTCGACGATCATCTGTGCCTCTTCGGCCTTGTCCACCACGAGCACGCCGTTGGACAAAAACAAGTCCCGCAATGACCCAAGCAGATACTCCTGATCGAGGGTCTTTAGATACTCGCTCGAGATAAACACCTTGAAGCCTTTGAGCCGGCCAATCGCTTCCGTGTCGAGCTCGGAGAGGGAACGGTCGATAGACGTGCTGAGCAGTAACTGCTCGCCAAGGCTCCGGGCTGGCTCGGTCATGCGCAGCTTGTTCACGCAGCCAGTGGTGAAAAACAGCAGCAGCGAAAGGCCAAACAGGGTTGGGCGAAAAAAATGCTTCAGGCGATCCATGGCTTAGCGGTCAGATTTCTGGTGCAGGATGCAGGCTTCCAGCCCAAGGATGTACGACGCTGCCCCGAAGCCGTTGATGCAGCCGATGCAGGCCTTGGCGATCATGGACTTTTCCCGATAAGACTCCCGTGCGTGGACGTTGGACAGGTGAATCTCCACCGCCTTCACTCCGGCCCCGGTAATGGCGTCCTTGAGCGCGATGCTGGTATGCGTGTACGCGGCGGCATTGATGACGACGTAGTCGTAACTGCCGGCCGCCTGCTGCACCTGCGTCACAAGTTCGCCTTCATGATTGGATTGAAAGAAACTCGCCTCGACATTGTGCCGTGTGGCGTGTTCACGAACCATGTCTTCAATGTCCGTCAGCGTGAGGCTACCGTAAATCTCCGGTTCGCGTTGGCCCAGCAGGTTCAGATTAGGGCCGTTGAGGAACAATACCTTCATGTCCGCGCGGATTGTTGTTCAGTTGCCGTGCTTTTGTCGACTTGATTTGTGGGTAGTGCCAGAAGCCATCCGAGCATCAGCCACGCCGGCCACGCCAGTGCCGGGATGTACAGGCCAAACTCGACTACGCCTTGCAACACCCACGCCAGTAGACCAAGTCGCATCGCGACATGCATCGGTTCCTCCATACGCCGCCGCGCCAGCACCCACGTCGCGCCGCCAAAAAAGACCATGTATAACAGAAAACCGGGCACGCCGGAGTCGCTTGCCTGCTGAAGATAATCGTTATGCGTGAGCCGAGTCGGCTCGGCCTCCGGCGGGCGATGTCGCTGATAGGCGATTTTGAATGTTCCCGGGCCGCTGCCGAGGAACGGCTCTTCGGCGGCAGTTTTTGCGGCGGCACTCCAGTAGCCAAACCGGGCCCCGACACTCGTTGCACCCTTGTCGAAATAATCGGCGTACTTCACTGCGAACCCGGCCAAGCCGATCAACATCGCAGCCCCAGCGAGGCCAATCTTTAACTTGGTGGAAAACGGGAAGTGCAGCAGCCATGCGCCGAACAACACCAACGCGATCAACCAGCCGGCTTTCGAGCCGGACCAATAAAGGCAACCCAATCCGATGCCTGCCAGACCAAGCGCCAACACGATGCGGAACGGCCCCCACCGCACTTGGCCAAGTAGCAGCGCGAGCGACACCGGCAGGAGCAGCAGGATCACCCCGGCCAGTGCATTCGGGTAGAACATGTGACCGTACAGTCGAGGGCTGTACCAGCGCTTGACCATCTCCACAGGGAACTGTCGAACCTTGGCCGCTGTGGCCGGTGGGAGTTGATCGATTTGTTGAGCCACTTCCGGCGGCAAAACTTTTCCTTCATCTTTCAGGTGCGGCGCGACCTTTGCCGGATCCAGTTTGCCGGAGTCGATTTGCGCGATGATGCCCCGGCGGGTTTCTTCCAGCCCACCGAACTGCTCGAGGCTGGCATCGAGCAGGTTCGCCATCAGGCCAAGCGCTGCACCCCACAGGGCGAGCTTGGCCAAGCGCATTCGCGCAAGCACAAACAGCCCAAGGTAAAACGCCGCGACACAGGAGCCAAAGTGGATCACCGTGGCGGTCGACATCGCCCGGTCAACCGTTTGGAAGAGCGATGTCAATTGCCAGCCAAACCAGCCAAGCGGCAGCCACACAATCCAACGGGGCAGGGCGGCGGGCAGCTGAAACTTTGGCTTGGCCAAGCGCGAGAAACCCAGCACACAGGCCAGCCCAAGCACGGCAAGGATGCCAAGGTACGGCCTTGCGTTGGAATCATCCTCCGGAGTGACCCCGATCGATTCGGTCGGGATCCCGATATTTTTCGGCGGGTGCAGATAGTCGAGGATAACCGGGTTGCCGAACAGGAACAGGGCGGTGAACAGCCAAATCCCGGTGAGGATCAAAAAGACGCGATCCTTTTGCTCTGGCGTATCGGCAAACATCGGGATGGGTCAGAGCTTGAGCTTGAGCAGCCCAACCTCAAGCGCGAGCGC
>JAPPPH010000446.1 GCA_028817635.1 Verrucomicrobiales bacterium
CGTGAAAATGATACGATCCCGCAATTCCGGAATTTTGAAACAATTCCGGAAACCGGCGAGCATTCGTGAGATTGCGTTGTCTTTAGCCATTTGTTTTTCAGCGGGCAGTCAAGCGATGACTTATTCGGAAGCTTTGGCTTCCGCCTTGGCAACCACTTCGCAGCTGCCACCCTTCCCCTCGATCGCCGCCTTGGCACTTGCGCTGAACGCAGCCACTTTGACGGTCAGTTTTTTTTCCAGTTCGCCCTGACCCAAAATCTTCACGCCATCACCGCGGCCATTCACCAGTCCGGCTGCACGCAGTGCCGCTTCGTCCACGGTAGCGCCATCATCGAACTGGTTCAGGCTCTCGAGATTGACCGGGATGTAAACGGTGGCGAATTTCTTGTTGTTAAAACCACGCTTGGGCAGACGACGGGCCAGCGGCAACTGCCCCCCCTCAAAACCGGGTCGCGTTGAAGAACCGGAACGGGAACCCTGCCCCTTTTGACCGCGGGTACTTGTATGCCCACCACGACCACTGCCCGGGCCGCGACCGATGCGCTTGCGGCGGTGCTTGGATCCGGCGGCTGGTTTTAAATCGTGTAATCTCATTTTTTAAACTTGGTTTACGCCTCGGCGGCGGCCGGCTCCTCAGCCTTGCCGCGGCTCTTCATTACTTCGCGACGATCGCGCAGCTCCAGCAAGCCCTTGAGGGTTGCCTTGGCCACGTTGACCGGGTTGTTCGACCCCAGCGATTTGCTGAGCATGTTTCGCACGCCAACCAACTCGCACACAGCGCGAACGGTTTTTCCTGCGATGATCCCAGTACCGGGAGAGGCCGGGCGCATCAGCACCTTGGCTCCGTCGTAACGACTCAAGACCTCGTGCGGGATGGTGGTGTCGAGCAGTGTCACATCGACCAAGCGGGTGCGGGCGTCCTCGGACGCCTTGCGGATGCAGTCGGCAACCTGATTGGCCTTGCCTTGCCCCATACCCACTCGGCCCTTTTTGTCGCCCACGATTACCGTTGCGCTAAAGCCGAATCGGCGACCGCCCTTGACCACCTTGGCCGAACGGTTGATGCACAAAACCTTTTCGGAAAATTCATCTGCCGGTTCATCGGAAAAACCGTTGTCACGACCACCGCGACGGGGACCACCTGGGCCACGCCCACCGGGACCGCGTCCACCAGGGCCACGCCCACCGGGACCGCGTCCACCAGGACCGCCCGGCCCACGGCCGCCAAATCGTTGACCTCCTTGGCCACGGCCTTGACCGCCCTGTTGCGCTTGGCCACCGGCATTCGAAGCGGGTGCCTCTTGTGCCTGCCCCTCGGGCTTGGCCGCCTCCGGAGCGGCTTCGTTGGCCGCAGCGTTTTCGTTTTGATTCGGTTCTTCTGCCACGGTTCTTCCTTAAATTTTTAGTCCGGCCTCACGAGCTGCATCAGCCAAGGCCTTCACTTTACCATGATAACGCGCGCCATTCCGGTCGAACACAGCCGCTTCAAACCCGGCCGCCTTGGCCGCCTCTCCTGCGAGTTTGCCAATCTCCTTGGCGCTGTCCACGTTGGCCGAGAGTTTCTCACGGTTTTCCACTGACTTGGCCTTGCTGGAGACGGAGGCCAGAGTGTGCCCCGCCTCGTCGTCAATGAACTGCACGTAGATGTTTTTATTACTCATCCGCACGCTCATGCGCGGACGCTCGACGGTGCCGCGCACCTTCTTGCGAATACGCCACCGGCGGCGCTTCAACAAATCTCTCTTTTTATCCGTTCTCATGTTACTTGCCCCGGTTTTTGCCGCGGCGCTCTTAACGAAAATTACTGTACGGTCTTGCCTTCCTTACGGCGTACCTGCTCGTCCGCGTACTTGACACCCTTGGCCTTGTACGGCTCGACCGGGTAGAAGCTACGCAACTCAGCGGCGACCATGCCCACCTTCTGCTTGTCCGGCCCCTCGATGGTGACACTTGTGTCTTTTTCCACGGAGACTTTCACCTGATCCGGCAACTCATAGTTGATCGGATGCGAGTACCCAAGGCTCATGGTTACCTTGTTGCCACTCACTGCGGCCTTAAAACCAACGCCGTTAATTTCGAGTTTCTTGACAAACCCATCCGACACGCCGAGCACCATGTTGTTGAGCAACGAACGGCCCAACCCGTGCATGGCCTTGGCTTCGCGGTCGTCGCCATCGCGGGTCACTTTCAGGGTGTTTTCCTCCTGCGACACACTGGTGCGCCGGGGCATGTCCATCTCCAGCTTGCCCTTGGGGCCTTCCACGGCGACGTGGTTGTCGGCGATCGACACCTTCACCTTGTCCGGCACCGCGATTGTTTGATTTCCAACTCGTGACATCTTCTCTGTTCCTTACCAGACCTTGAACAACAACTCACCGCCGAGGTTATGGCGACGGGCATCGTGGCCAGTCATCAGCCCCTGCGGTGTGCTCACCACGGCAATTCCCATGCCACCCAGCACGAGCGGAATGTCCTTGGCCGAGGTGTAGCGGCGCAGCCCGGGACGGCTCACTCGCTGCAGGTCGGTGATCACGCCCTTGCGGCCCTGAAATTTCAATCCGATGCGGATGCTCCGCTTGACGTCGCCCTCGACGTTGTAGGACTCAAGGTACCCCTCCTCCTTCAGGAGCTTGACGGTGCTCTCCTTGATCTTTGAGTGGGGAACCGTGATCTCCGGTTTCAACGCCTGATTGGCGTTCCGGATGCAGGTTAATAAATCAGCAATGGGATCCATGTTGTTTTCCTACCAGCTCGCCTTGGTGACACCGGGAATCATGCCGGTCCGCGCCATTTCGCGGAACGTCAGGCGGGATACCCGAAACTTGCGGAAGTAACCGTGACGACGACCGGTGATCTCGCAGCGGTTGACCAGCCGAATCGGGCTGGCATCACGTGGCAACTGGGAGAGACCCTCGTAGTCGCCGTTGGCCTTGAGCTCAGCCCGCTTGGCCGCGTACTTGGCCACCGTCTTGGCCTTGCGCTTGTTTCGTTCTAACCAGGCTTTTTTTGCCATATCGTTCTCTTATCGTTTGCCGTCGAACGGCATTCCAAATTCCTTCAACAACTCGTACGCGTCGTCATCATTCGACGCAGAGGTTACGATGGTAATATCCATGCCCTGCGTGCGCTTGACCTTGTCGACGTCGATTTCCGGGAAAATCGTCTGGTCATCTATGCCCAGCGAATAGTTTCCCCGGCCGTCAAACCCCTTGGAGTTGATTCCGCGGAAGTCACGGATGCGAGGCAGCGCGGCTGCCACCAGGCGATCCAAAAATTCGTACATGCCCTGACGACGCAGGGTAACCCGGCAGCCGGTGTTCATGCCCTGACGCAGTTTGAAGTTCGCCACACTGATTTTGGCCTTGTTTAACGCCGGCTTGCGGCCGGTGATGGTGGTCAAGTCCTTGATGGCATCCTCAAGCACGTCCTTGCCCAGTTGCGGGCTGACACCCATGTGCACGATGATCTTCTCGATCTTGGGCACCTGATGAATGTTCTCGTACTTGTCCAAGCCCTTCAACTTGGGACGAATCTCACCCTGATACTTCTCCTGTAGCCTCGGAATCATTCTTCTGTCTTCTCAGTCGGAGTCTCGGATGCGGCTGCATCGCGCTCGCGGTTCTTAAAGTAACGCTCTTCGGTCACCACGTTGGACCAGTGGATGGTGCCTTCACGCTCGGCAATCTCGCCCTGCGGCTGATCCTGGTTTTTGCGAACGTGTTTCTTGATCATATTCAGGCCTTCCACCACAACGCGCTCGGTCTTGGGGAATACCTCAATCACCTTGCCCCCCTGCCCGCGTTCCTCGCCGGAAAGGATATAAACGTTGTCTCCTTTTTTAATGTGTCGTTTATTGCCCATGATCAGATCACCTCTGGTGCCAGGGAAACGATCTTCATGAAACGCTTCTCCCGGAGTTCTCGGGCCACCGGCCCGAAAATACGTGTCCCTCGAGGATTGCCATCTGGATCGACGATCACGATGGCGTTCGAGTCAAATCGCAGCACGGAACCGTCCGGCCGACGAATCGGCGCCTTGGTGCGGACCACCACGGCGTTGACGACTTCCCCCTTCTTGACGTTGCCGTCCGGTGCGGCCTCCCGCACGTGGGCCTTGATCACGTCCCCCACGGAGGCGGTATCCTTGCGGATCCCCAGCACGCCGATCGCCCACGCCTCCTTGGCGCCGGAGTTATCGGCAACATTCAATCTGGATCGTAACTGTAACATTCTCTGTCCCCTTACGTGCTTGGTTAGGCCTCGGCTGACTCCTTGGCTTCCTCGGTGGCGGGGGCGGCTGCCGGCTTGGCCGCAGCTGCCGCGGCGTTGGCCAGCGCCAACTCACCCTGCTGAACAATCTTGGCCAAGCGCCACCGCTTCGTCTTGGAGAGCGGTCGCGTTTCCATGATACTCACCAGGTCGCCCACCTGCGCCTCGTTCTTTTCGTCGTGCGCGTGGAAATTCTTGTAGCGTGTGATGATTTTCTTGTAGAGCGGATGCGAAATCCTGCGAGCGATTCGCACCACGATGGTCTTGTCCATTTTGGTGGACACGACCTCGCCCTCCCGCTCCTTGCGGTGGCTGGTTCTTGCCTGGGTGGTTGTTCCTGTATCAGCCATTCGTCTCTTAAAGTTTATTTACCGCCGCCTTCACGCTTGCCACGGCTTTTTCCTTGCCCTTGGCCTGCACCAACTCGGCCAGACCTCGGGTCGTAACCCGGACAAGATTTGGGTTGAATACACCGCCGACGGTTTTAAACACGTCCTTGCGGGTCATGCCGCCCTTAACCAAGCCGCGCAGTGCGGCGGCCACTCCGGCCACGGTAAAGTCGCTCACGCCCTCAAAGGCGGTGGCCACTTGGCCAAGCGCATCCTTGCGCTTCAACTCAGACAGGCGTGTCTCCACACGGGCAATATCCCGGCGCAGTTCACGCAGGCGGATGGGCTTCTCAAGCTGACTGGTCGCCTTCTGTAACCTGAGGTTGAACAACTCCTGACGGAGTTCCCGGCTCTGGGCGCTCAGTTCAACCGGTGTCTTGTCCTTGATCTCGGCGGCTTTCATCCTGTGCTTCTCTTAATAAATTAGTCTCGCGTGGCGAACCGGCAACGCACCGGCATCTTGGCCGCGGCCGCACTCAACGCCTCGCGGGCGATGCTCTCCGGCACGCCCTCCACTTCAAACAACATCGTGGCCGGCTTCACCACCGCCACCCAATGATCCACGTTGGCCTTGCCCTTACCCATCCGGACTTCCAACGGCTTCTTGGTCACGGACTTTTGCGGGAAGATACGAATCCACATGCTCCCACGGCGCTTCATGCCGCGTGAGATGGCCACACGGGCGGCCTCAATCTGCGTCCCGGTGATCCAGCCCCGACCCAGCGCCTGCAGGCCAAACGAGCCGAACGAAACCCGGTTCCCCTTCTGCGCGGTGCCCTTCCGGCTGCCGCGGTGCATCTTGCGATATTTTACTTTGTTGGGTTGTAGGGGCATTTCTTAAATTCTCTTAGTTTGCGTTTTGCGCCGGGGCGGCAGGGCGCCTCGGCGGGCGGCTGTCACGACCCTCGCCGCGCGGGCGACGTTGTTGGCGTTCGTTTTCCTCCTCAGCCGGATCCTTGCGGCAAATCCAGCACTTCACTCCGATCACACCGTACTGGGTGCTGGCCTCGGCAAATCCGTAGTCAATATTGGCGCGCAGCGTGTGCAGCGGTACCTCGCCCTCGCGGGCATTCTCGGCACGGGCGATGTCCGCCCCGTTCAGGCGGCCAGCGACTCGGAGACGAATCCCAAGCGCGCCCATGTCCATCGTCACCTGCATGGATCGCTTGATCGCACGGCGAAACGCCACACGACGCTCAAGCTGCATGCAAATGTTCTCTGCCACCAACTGGGCGTCGAGTTCCGGCTTCTTGATTTCCGCGATCTCCACGTAAACCTCCTTGCCGGTCATCTTACTTAGCTCTTCCTTGATCTTGTCGATCTCGGCGCCCTTGCGCCCGATCACCACACCCGGACGGGCCGAGTGGATCGTGATACGGCAGCGACTGGTCGCACGCTCTATCTGGATGCGCGGTACCGCAGCTTCCTTTAGCTTATCTTTGAGCGCCTTGCGAATCTTGTAATCCTCCACCAGCAGTTCGCCGAATTCCTTCTTCTCGGCGTACCACTTGGAGCGCCAATCCTTGTTGACGACCAGGCGAAATCCAATTGGGTTGGTTTTTTGTCCCATACCGTTTCCGTTTAAATTTGATCCGTGAGCACGATACGGATGTGACAACTGCGCTTTAGGATTGGACTGGCAGAGCCCCGTGCCCGTGGCCTCCAGCGTTTCATCGTCGGGGCGTCCCCAACGGTGGCTTCCTTGATATAGAGCATCGTCTGCTCCAGCTTGTGCGGTGAATCCAAAAAGCTCTGGTAGGCATCGATCTTTGCCTGTGAGCTGCGACGCGTCTTTTTATTGTTGGTGGAACTCACCTTCTGTTCCAACTCAGCGATGCGACCCTGAAGATCCTCTGCATCCCACTCGTCAGCGATGTTTTCCGCATTGGCCATCGCAGACTTTAGCGTCTTGGAGACGAGACGGGCGGATTTGCGGGGGACGTTGGCCAGCAATGCCTGCGCCTCGAGGGCGTGCATCCCCTGAATTTGACGGGCGACCGCACGCACCTTAAGCGGCGACATCCGAACTCCCTTTGTGACTGCCAAAACTTCCATTCTATCCTCCGTTATTTCCGGGCAAAATCTCCGTGGCCCTTGAATCCGCGCGTCGGGGCGAATTCACCCAGTTTGTGGCCCACCATGTTTTCCGTAACAAACACAGTCACAAACGATTTGCCATTGTGTACCATGAACGTGTGCCCGACGAATTCCGGGGCGATCGTGGACCGGCGCGACCAGGTCTTGATCGGCTTCTTTTTCCCGTCCGCATTCAGCTTCTCGATCTTGTCGAGAAGATGCTGTTCCACAAACAGGCCTTTTTTAATTGAACGTCCCATCTCGATTACCTCTGCTTCATCGGCCGGCCATCGCGGCGCACCAAAATCCAACGGTTGGAGGGCTTGTACTTCGGCCGGGTCTTGAAACCCTTGGCCAACACGCCCCACGGCGACATCGGGTGGCCACCACCCGAGGTACGGCCCTCACCACCACCCATCGGGTGATCTACCGGGTTCTTCGCCACCGCACGCGTGATCGGGCGCTTGCCCTTGTGCCGGCGACGGCCCGCCTTACCAAGCACGATCTTTTCATGCTCCGAGTTGCCCACCGTGCCCATCGTGGCACTGAACTTCTCAGTGAGCTTGCGAATGTCACCCGAGGGCAGCTTCCCCGGCGCGGAGCCATCCGCAAGCGCCATCAGCGGAGCAGCGGGTCCAG
>JAPPPH010000455.1:0-6781 GCA_028817635.1 Verrucomicrobiales bacterium
CACCCTCCCCCACCCCCCCCCGCCACAATTCCTCCCCCCCCCCACACCTCCCTCCGCCCCGGCCCCCATCAATGCCGGCAGTAGTCCCTTTTTTTACCCCTGCAAATAAAGCGTTCCCCTGTATAGACAAACGGGGATACATACATTAAGCTGCTTTTTCCGAGGTACTTCCGAGGTTATTGAGGGACTCTTAATCAATTGGTTGAAGGTTCGAGTCCTTCTCGGGGTACCATTTTTTTATTGCCAGTGTGGCGGAATTGGTAGACGCGGCGGATTCAAAATCCGCTTCTTTCACGAGAGTGTGGGTTCGAGTCCCTCCACTGGTACCACTTGTTTTTTCTCCCTTCGATGCTCGGTTGTGGGTTTGCCTTCCGGTTTGCGCTTGGCCAAGCTTGGGCCCGTGAAGGCTGTTGTTTTTGGTTTTCTGCTGTCTGCTGTCATGTCTCTTCAAGCGAATCCAGTTGCTATTGTGGTGCACGGTGGGGCGGGGCGAATCGAGCGCGAATCGCTCACGCCGGAGCTTGAACGGCTTTATCACGAGACGCTGGAGCGTTCGCTCCGAGCCGGGCATGAGATCCTGCGCGGCGGTGGTAGTGCGTTGGATGCCGTTGAGGCGGCGATCGTGATCATGGAGGATGCGCCTGTTTTTAACGCCGGCAAGGGCTCAGTCTTCACTGCAGAGGGCAAAAACGAGCTCGATGCCTCGATCATGGATGGCAGCGGGTTTCAGGCTGGAGCGGTCGGTGGTGTGACGACTGTTAAGAATCCGATCCGGGCTGCCCGGGCCGTGATGGAGAAATCGAAGCATGTTTTCTTTACCAACGAGGGAGCTGAAAAGTTCGCCGCCGATATCGGTTTGGAATTGGTGAAGCCGGATTACTTCCGGACGGAGCGTCGGTGGAAGCAGTTTTTAAACTGGCGCAAACAGGAGGAGGCCAAGGCCAAGCCGCAGGCTGCCACCACTCCGGAGCAGCCGGAGGATTACTTCGGCACGGTGGGTTGTGTGGCATTGGACGCCAAGGGCAACATCGCCGCCGGCACTTCCACCGGAGGGATGACCGGAAAACGGTTTGGGCGAATAGGGGATTCGCCGATTGTTGGAGCTGGTACTTATGCGGATAACCGTACCGCCGGAATTTCCTGCACCGGCCACGGTGAGTACTTCATCCGGCACGCCGTGGCACACGACATCAGCGCGCGCATCGCCTACAAAAAGGAGAGTCTGGCCAAGGCCGCCGATGACGTGGTGCAGTCCGTCCTCAAAGAAGCTGGCGGCAACGGCGGGGTGATTGCCATCGATACTGAGGGAAACGTCGTGATGGAGTTCAACACGCCGGCAATGAGCCGTGGCTACATCAACCGGGAGGGGAAACTGAAGACGGCGATCTTCAAGTGACACCGTGTTCTTCTTGCCGGGCCGGGTTGTATTTTTAACGGCGACTATAGGCTTGGTTCCATTGGAAGTTGTTGTACGTTTGTGGCCGCTTTATGGGCGAACTCCCCAAACCCGAAATCATTGTTACTCACGACGGCGACTTGGATGGACTGCTTTCCGGCATGTTGCTGCAAAAACTTTCTGCCACGCTTTATGGCGAGGAGGTGCGTTTACTGGGCTATCAAACTCACGCATGGCACAGCCGTTGTCTGCGCGAAAATTCTGCATGGGTCAGCGACCTTGCGTTTGAGGAGCGTATGGATCGTCATAACTGGGTGATTGTCGATCATCACATTACGAACACCGAACCGACCAAGGCACGCCTCGTCCATGATGAATCAAAAAGCGCCTGCATGCTGGCTTATGGACTTTGCAAGGAGCATGGATTGGAATCTGAGACGCTCGATCGCCTCGTTCATCTGGCCAACGTCGGTGATTTGTTTCTGCAGGATGACCCGGAATTTGAGCTGGCCAACGACCACGGTTCGCTGGTGAAGACATACGGTTTCTGGAACATGTACTCCATCGTCGATGGCAATCCGGAGAAATTGCTCGATCATCCCCTGCTGGAGGTCATGCGGGTCAAGCGCGAGGTTGAGGACCCGATGGGCCTCAATTGGAGTCGTCAAAATATTCAGGAAATCACTTCGGAAGTCGGCCTAGTCAAGACGGTGGTTGGCAACTCAAACGTGATCCTGAATAAGCTGCTCCGCGAGGATTCGCAGCCGTACAAGATTCTCCTGACGCTCAATCGCATCGGCAACAACCAGTTCATGGTGAGCCTGCGCAGCTCCGAGGGTGGAGCGCTGCGGATGGCCAAGCAGTTGCAGGGGGGCGGACACGCCAACGCTGCCGGGGCGGCACTACCGAAGAGTGTGCAGCGCGTTGCGGATGCCGTGGATTATCTCAAGACGGCGTTGAACCCGTTGACTCATGCCCAGGAAACGGTGCCGGACAATCTTGAGTCGTTGTTCGAATCTCCGAAAATCTGAAGTGACCGCTTTTCAGTTTTATTGAAAAGGGTCATTTTTTTTGTTGGCCCTGTCGCGGGCATGAGTCTAGATTCTGCCGGTCGCATTCGTGAACAGGCTTTCGCCTGCCAAGGAGATGAACGTCGATACCGGAATTTGGGACAAGCTCACCCGTGTGGTTGTGACTTTGCTGGTCGTAGCTGCGCTGGTCTGGGTGGCAATTCTCTACTTTCCGTTGATGCATCAAAACGAGGCGATGCGGCAGCAGATCATCGAGTTGGATAAACGCATCCAGCAGGAGGAAATGGTCAACCGCGAGCTGCGCCTCGAGATCGATTCCCTCAAAAGCGACCCCAAGACCGTGGAGCGCTTGGCCCGTGAGCAACTGGGCTTGGCCCGGCCGGACGAGACGGTGATCCGCTTCGACATCTCCGGCGAATAACGTGCCGGATTTCTCAGCGCTTGGCCAAGCGCTTGGTTCTTCTTGAATCTTCCCCCGTGAAAAACGAAACTGCCGCAACGTGAAATATAGGCGATTCGGCAAGACAGAGATTCAGATGCCCGTGTTTTCCTGCGGGGGGATGCGGTATCAGCACAAGTGGGACGACATCGACCCCAGCGAGGTGCCGGACGACGGGCAGGCCAATCTCGAGGCCACCATCCACCGGTCGCTGGAGTTGGGAATCAATCACATCGAGACCGCGCGTGGCTACGGTTCGTCCGAGATGCAATTGGGCTATGTGCTGCCCAAGCTGCCGCGTGACGAGATGATCGTCCAGACCAAGGTCGCCCCGTTCGCCACGCAGAAGGAGTTCCTCGACACATTTGACAAGTCGATGGAGTACCTGCAACTCGACCACGTCGACCTGCTGTCGCTGCACGGCATTAACAACGCGCAGTTTCTCGACTGGTCACTCCGCAAGGGAGGCTGTGTCGAGGCGATCCACAAATTGATCGACGAGGGCAGGGCGAAGCACATCGGCTTCTCGACGCACGCCTCGACGCACATTATCCAGTCGGCGATCGAGAGCGACGCATTTGAGTACGTCAACCTGCACTGGTACTTTGTGAACGACCTAAACTGGTCTTGCGTCGAGGCCGCTGCGCAGCGGGACATGGGTGTTTTTATCATCAGCCCGAACGACAAGGGTGGGAAACTTTACGCGCCGCCGCCCAAGCTGGTCGACCTCTGCAAGCCGCTATCGCCGATGCAGTTCAATGCGCTTTATTGCCTGAACCGGCCGCAGGTGCACACGCTCAGTTGTGGCGCGGCCAAGCCGAGCGACTTCGATGAACACATCGCCGGGTTGGAGCATTACGACCGGATCGCCGAGGTGATGTCTCCCATCGAGGCACGGCTGCGAGAGGAGATGGTCAACGTCCTCGGGCAGGACTGGTGCAAACGGTGGTTCGAAAACGTGCCGGAGTACCTCAACGTGCCGGGAGAGATCAACGCCCTCGAGATTATTCGACTCTGGACCTACGCCAAGTCGCTCGACTTGGTGGACTGGGGCAAGATGCGCTACAATTTGCTTGGCCAAGCGGATCACTGGTTCCCCGGTGAAACGGCGGCCAAGGCGCGGGAACTCGATCTCACCGAGTGTCTGGCCAAGAGCCCGTTTGCGGATCGCCTGCAGGGGGTTCTCGAGGAGGCGCACGAGATGCTCTACGACGCCCCGGTCAAGCGCCTTAGCGAATCGGATTAATCGTGCGGCTTGGCTGCTTTCAGGCGTTCTCTGGCTTGTTTTTGTGCTGCGGTTAACTTCCCCTTCAGTTCTGTCTCCTTGCCGGGATTGGTTTGGCTGACCTCCACGAACTTGCCGGTGTGATGCAGTTTGTACCGCTGATCCCGCACCCACCACTTACCTCGATGTTCGCTGTACGCCCAGCTACGCTTGGGTGTCTTGCCGTGGAGCACCGGCAGAAAACTGATCCCGTCGGTCGGCCCATTCACGGTGGCGCCGGCGAGTCGGAGGCTGGTGGGGAAGAAATCGGCCATGTCGATCAGGGCATCGGTGCGGCTTCCCGGCTCGATCACCGAGGGCCAATTCACGATGAGCGGGACACGGGTGCCGGTGTCGTCCAAGCGCCCCTTGCCGCCCTGGATGCGGCCGCCGTTTAGCTCGGAAAAAATCGGCACCTTGATGAGTTTGCCATTCACGTGGTGGGAATACATTCTCGACGGAGTCCCGTTGTCAGTCGTGAAAATCACGACGGTGTCTTCGCGCAGTTTTCTTCTCTCGAGAAACTCCGTGAGCAGGCCGACCTGTCGATCCATCTCTGCGACCATCTCCGCGTAAGACAGGTATTTGCCGCTGGGGGAAACCGGCACCGGCTTGTCGAGGTCATCGGTGACGTCGTGACAGAGCGCCATCGAGTAAAACGCGAAGAACGGTTTAACGTCCTTCACACTCCTGTCGATGAACGACTCGATGAACTCGCGGTAAACGTCCGGTCCAAATTGCTTTCTGGCGGCTTTATTGACCCTGCCGTTCTCGTAGATCATCGGCTCGTGATAGCGCGCGCCCTCGTGCCAACCGAACACGCTGTATTCGTCAAAGCCCATGCGGTGTGGCTGCAGCGGATCATCCCGGAGCAGAGTCAACTGCCACTTGCCGGTTACCACGGTAGAGTAACCGGCTGCCTTCATGGCGTGGGCAATCGTCCGTTTTTCGAGTTTGGCAGGGAAAGTGCCCCACTTTGGGCTATTCACATTGACGGGGTATCGGCCGGTCAGGACGGCAATCCGGGTTGGGTGACAAACCGGCATGCTGTAACAATGCATCGCCTGCAGACCGCCCTTGGCCAGCGCATCCAGATTCGGCGTCGGATACGATTCCCCCCCGTAACAACCCAGCGCCTCATAGCCGACGTCGTCCGCTAATATCAAAATCACATTCGGCTTATTCGCGGCATGTGCCGGAGCAAAGAGGGCCGAAGCGCTGACAAGGATGGCTGCGAACAGATTTTTCATTATTCTTGTCTTAACCGTGTCGCCGCAGGATGCCACAACCGCGAAGCCGTTGCCATTCTTCAGACTACGGGGTCAGTCTTTTCGCTTGTCAGTGTAGGGGGGCGGCATAGGCTTTTTGGCGTCCTTGAGTTTGCTTTTCAACAGTATGGTTCGGCTGCGCTTGGCCAAGCGAGTAGCTGTATTTTGCAGTAGCTTGGTTCTGTGTGCGCTTGGCCAGGCGGAGGAAACCCACTGGGCGTTTCGGCCGATTGTCGATCCCCCTGTGCCGGGATCGAACAGCGCTTGGCCAAGTTCACCGATCGATTCGTTTGTCCTGCGTAAATTAGAGAACAGTGAAATGTCGCCGTCGCCGACAGCGACACCGCGGGAGTTAATCCGGCGTGCGACGATCGAGTTGATCGGCCTGCCGCCCACGTACGCCGAGTCGGAGGCGTTCGAACATGACTACGAAACCGACGCCCAGCAGGCGATGTCCGGCTTGGTCGATCGGTTGTTGGCTTCGCCGGAGTACGGGCGGCGCTGGGGGCGGCATTGGTTGGACGTGGCGCGCTACGCCGATGCCAAGGGTTACGTTGATGCCGGCGAGGTGAAGTACCCGTTTGCCTACACCTATCGTGATTATGTGGTGGAGGCGTTTAATCGCGACCTGCCGTTCAACCGGTTCATCCGTGAACAGATCGCAGCCGACCTGTTGCCGGGTAAGACCCCGGGATCAATGGCTGCGCTGGGGTTTCTCACTGTGGGATCGCGCTTCAATTTTTTCCCGCACGAAATTATCGACGACCGCATCGACGTCGTGACCCGTGGGTTCCTCGGCCTCACGGCGGCATGCGCCCGTTGTCACGATCATAAATACGACCCGATCCCGATTGAGGATTATTACTCGTTGTACGGCGTGTTCGCCAATTCCCGCGAGCCTTCTCCAGATCGCTGGCCGGTCATCGGCGCGAAGCCCAGCGCAGAGGATGCCGCGTTTCAAAAGAAGCTTACAGAGGCGGCCGGCAAATACAACGCGCTGCGGGATAAACTGCATCGGCAGATTCAGCATGAGTTGAGGGCATGGGCGGGGGATTATTTGCGGTACATTGTGCAGTCGACACCGCGTCACCGGACGCAGGCGCAGCCGGAGATTCGGACCGAGCGCGGGGTGATTCGCGAAGTGGCCGCCTACGCGAGCGGCGGTGTAATTCGCTGGCGGCTTTTTCTTGAGTCGCGCCAACCGGACGATCCGGTCTTCGGCTTGTGGCGGCGATTGTTCGATTTGGAAAAGGAGACCATCCCGGCTCAATTTGAAAACGAGTTTCGCGACTGGCAGCAGGGAGGTGAAGTGAACGCACTTGTGGTTGATGCATTCAAATCGAAGCCGCCGAAGAACATGGCCGAGGTTGCGGATGCCTACGG
>JAPPPH010000455.1:6791-7321 GCA_028817635.1 Verrucomicrobiales bacterium
AATCAGAGGACTTGTATGCGCTCGACGAGAGCACGAATGTCCGGAAGCATTTCGCGGCGATTGAGCGGGTTTATCTCGAGAAATGGAACACGGTGCAGCCGCGGCCGATGCTTATGGCGGACCGGCCAAGCCCGGGCGAGCAGCGCGTTTTTCTCCGGGGCGATGCCAACCGCCTTGGCCCGAGAGTCGACCGGCACATTCCGGCAGTCTACACCGGGGACCGCGCGCGGCCGATCGAACGCGGCAGCGGGCGACTGGCGTTGGCCGACGCGATCACCAGTAAGTCCAATCCGCTCACGGCCCGGGTCATCGTCAACCGCGTGTGGGCGTGGCACTTCGGCCGGGGACTGGTGGAGACACCGAGCGACTTTGGCGTCCGCTCCGCGCCGGCAAGCCACCCGGAGTTGCTCGATCACCTCGCCGCTTGGTTTGTGAAAAACGAATGGTCGATCAAGCGGCTGAATCGATACATCCTGCTTTCCAAAACATGGCAGCAGTCAAGCGTCGATCGACCGAAACTTCGTAAACAG
>JAPPPH010000297.1 GCA_028817635.1 Verrucomicrobiales bacterium
GCGTTGAAGGTCATCATCGTGGGTGGCGGCAGGGTGCGGCGCCAGTAGGTGTACATGCCGCGGCGGTAAAGTTTGTCGCCCTTGTCCTGTTTGTATGCGGCGTTGGAGATGCTCTTCCAAATGCCCGGCGGCATGTACGGCTTGACCGAGGGGCCGCCGATTTTCCCGACGATCAGGTTGCTGGTGAAAAGTGCCGTGTCGCGGATGGCGTAGGGCGTGAGCCGCTTGCGCGGGCCGCGAGCGAGCAGTCGGTTTTCCGGGTCACGCTCAAGCCGGCGGGCACTGGATTGCCGGTAGGTCGCGCTGGTGACGATGAGCTTGTGCATCGCTTTCACGTTCCAGTCGCGACGGACAAACTCGGTCGCAAGCCAGTCGAGCAACGCCGGGTGGCTGGGGTGCTCGCCCTGTACCCCGAAATTTTCACTCGTCTTCACCAACCCCAAGCCGAAGTGATGCTGCCACTTGCGGTTCACGGTGACGCGTGCGGTGAGCGGGTTTTTTGGATCCATCAACCAACGGGCCAATCCGGTACGATTGCTTGGCCAGTTTTTATTCCATGTACCAAGCACCGGCGGGGTGGCCGGGTGAAGCTGCTCCGACTTGTCCGGTTGATCGTACTGGCCACGGTTGAGCACGAACGTGGGGCGCGGCTTGGCCAGTTCGTGCATCACCATCACGGTCTCGGGCGAACCGGGTTGCGGCCTTGGCACGGAGGTTTGCACGACCTTGATTTTCATCGGCTCCGGCTCGACAAACTTGGCTTCGTCTCCGCTCAGGTTCGGCCAGTTTTTTGGCACCGGGATGAACGGCGGACTGTTGCCGTTGTTCGGGCCAAGGCCGGCCTCGTCAATGCCGTTGAAGAAAGCGAACAGTCGGTAAAAATCCTTTTGCGCGATCGGGTCATATTTGTGGTCGTGACAGCGCGCGCAATTCAGCGTGAGGCCGAGAAACATCGTGCCCATCGTTTCCACGCGGTCGGCGACGTATTCGACAATCCACTCGTCCGGGATCGAGCCGCCCTCGGAGTTGATGCGATGGTTGCGATTGAAGCCGGTGGCGACCTGCGTGAAAAAATTCCGATCTGGCAACAAGTCGCCGGCCATCTGCTCGGTGACAAAACGGTCGAACGGCATGTTGTCGTTGAACGCCCGGATGACCCAGTCGCGCCAAACCCACATGTAGCGCAGGCGGTCGTTTTGGTAGCCGTCGGTGTCGGCGTAGCGGGAGGCCTCCAGCCAGCCAAGTGCCATGTGCTCGCCGTACCGTGGCGAATCGAGCAGGCGATCGACCGCCCGTTCGTAGGCGTGCGGCGACGTGTCGGCAAGGAAGGCGTCGAGAGCCTCGACCGTTGGCGGCAGTCCGGTGAGGTCGAAAGACACCCGCCGCAGCAGGGTCGCCTTGTCGGCTTCCGGCGCAGGCGCGAGTTGTTCGTTTTCAAGCTTGGCCAGAACGAAGTGGTCGATGCCATTCCTTGGCCAAGCGGAGTTGTTCACCTTGGCCAAGCGCGGCCGCTTGGGTGGCACGAATGCCCAGTGCCGGTCATCGCTTGGCCAAGCGGCCCCGCCCCGAAGCCATTGCGCGAGCTTGGCCCGTTGCTTGTCGGTCAGCGTTCGGTTGGATTCGGGTGGCGGCATGCGCTCGTCCGGGTCGGTCGTGGTCAGGCGGCGGAACATCTCGCCGTCGGTCAGCACACCTGCTCTGTGCGCCGCTGAACGATCGTCCAGCCGCAGGCCGGCCTTGCGCGCCTTGGCATCTGGGCCGTGGCAGTTGTAACAGGCGTCGGAGAGCAGCGGCCGGATGTCGCGTGCAAAGTCCAACGGAGCCGCTGTTGGGGACAGCAGCCCGGCGAACAGGCACACGATTGTTGCTCGGAAACCGGTCATCAAAATAAGGTGTGCAAAATTTAACCCTGCCGGTTGCCCCGTGCCAGCCTGCAGATTGGAGGCCCTGTTTTTGGTTGCGTCACGGCCATTCGACCGCAAACTTCCCGCGATGCTCCGGCCAAGGAAGAAGTACACGGTTTACGACCTGCAACAGCTCAAGGGAAAACGCTGCCTCACACACATTCACGTCAAGTCGCCCGAGGAGGCAGCGGCCGCAGCGGAGGCAGGCGTGGACCTGATGAGCTGCAGTTTCGATTCGCCGGAGGCGCAGGCACGCCTGCCGCAGATCGTGGCCGCGGCACCGGATAGTTTCATCTCCTGCGCCACGCCGCACGGCTTGGCCTCCGGCGAGGAGGCGATCCGAATCGCGTTCGCCGCACTGGAGATTGGCGCCAGCTCGGTCTACTGCTCTGCCAGCCCGAAGATCATCGAATCGATGGCCAACGAGCGGATTCCCGTGGTGGGGCATCTTGGGTTGGTGCCGCGTCATGTGACCTGGACGAACTATCGCGCGATCGGCAAGACCGCCGCCGAGGCTCGGGAGCTTTACCGGCAGATGAAGGAACTCGAGAGCGCCGGGGCATACGCCGCTGAGCTGGAGGTGGTGCCACATCAGTTGGCGAGTTTCCTGAGTTCGCAAACGCGGATGCTGCTAATGTCGCTTGGCTCGGGCAGCGGTTGCGACACGCAGTTCCTTTTTTCGTGCGACATCCTCGGCGACTACGACGAACGGCTGCCGCGCCACGCCAAGGCGTACCGGGATTTTCAGGCGGAGAAAAAGCGGCTGCAGCAGGAGCGGATCGGCGCTTTTCGCGAATACATCGCCGACGTGGCGTCCGGCGAGTTCCCGGCCAAGGGTAACTTGATCGAGATGGACGAGGCCGTTTTTGAAAAAATTAGGAACGAACTGGGCTGACCACGGAAGGCACGGAATACACGGAAATGGAATTTGGATTTAACATAGCGATTACCCGGAGGATTTTCCTTCCGTGTATTCTGTGTATTCCGTGGTCCCTCCCAGCGCTTGGCCAAGCGCCGAACTGATCGGCCAGTTAGATTGAGATTTGAAGCAGCAAGATGAGTAAACTGATTTACGAACAGGAATCATTTCAAATTCGGGGTGCCTGTTTTGAAGTTTATCGCGAGAAAGGTGCTGGCTTTTTGGAGAGTGTTTATCAGGAGTGTTTGGAGTTGGAGATGAGGCAAGAGGATATTCCTTTTGTGTCACAACCAAAATTGGAGTTGGACTACAAAGGGCAAAAATTGAAGTCAGAATTTCAACCGGACATGATTTGTTTTGGGAAGATTATTTTGGAGTTAAAGGCAATTCGTGAACTGACCGATGAACATCGGTCACAAGTGCATAACTATTTGCGTGCGACCGGTCATCGATTGGGAATGTTGGTAAATTTCGGACACCAGCCGAAAGTCGAGATTGAACGGATCGCAAAATAAAGACCACGGAAGGCACGGAATACACGGAAATGGAATTTGGAATTGAAACAGCGATTACCCGGAGGATTTTTCTTCCGTGTATTCTGTGTATTCCGTGGTCCTTCCCAGCGCTTGGCCAAGCGGAAGCGTTGCCGGACTTTGAGCGCGAGGTGAAGCCGGTCTTGGCCAAGCGCTGTTACGGCTGTCATGGCGCTGAAAAGCAGAAAGGGAAGCTGCGCCTTGACACCATGTCGACTGACCTGCTGAAGGATCCGAGGTCGGCGGAACGATGGCACGAGGTTCGAGCAGTCATCAATCTTGGCGAGATGCCGCCCGAGGACGAACCCAAGCTGACCGCGGAGGAGCGCCGAGTGATCCTTGACTGGCTGAATCCAACGATTGAGCGTGCGGTCAAGTTGCGCCAAAGCAAGGGCGGCCGCGTGGTGGTACGCCGGTTGAACCGCAACGAATACCAGAACACGTTAAGTGATCTGCTTGGGGTGCAGCTGGATTACACGCGGGATTTCCCGCCGGACGGTGTTTCGCCGGACGGCATGTTGAATAACGGCAGCTCGCTGCAGATGAGTGATATTCAGCTGGAGTTTTACATGGCGGCTGCCCGTGCTGCGTTGGATCGGGTAATCGTTACGGAGCAGGAGCCGAAAGTGTTCCGGCATCGATTTACGAAAAGCACGGACGGCGGGTTCCCGGACGGTGTGCAGGGAGCGAATGATCTTGGTCGTCACCGGCAGTTCATCGTTCGCATGAAAAACGATTATCCGGAGCAGGGCGCGTTTCGAATTAGAACCGCCGTGCGTGTCGAGTTGCCGGAGAAAAAAGGGCCTGTGCCGAGGCTGCGCGTGCGCGTGGGGTATCGGCCGGACACGTTGGTCGACATGGGGACATTGGCCGAACTCGATCTGCACGAGGGTGGTGAGCATGAACTGGAGTTTGTCGGCCGCATTGAAAATTTCCCGTTACCGGTGCGGGGGCAGGGCAAGTACCCCGGGTTGGTGGTGATGTTATCCAACGCCTACGATGAGTTTTCGCAGACCGGAAAAACGCAGCAACGGGAGATCACTGGCGAGGATGGTAAAAAGAAAAAAATCTGGGTGCATGGCGAGGACTATCCGCGGTTGCACGTGGAGTGGTTGGAGTTTGAGGGGCCTTTTTTTGACCAGTGGCCGCCGGAGGAACATCGGCGAATCCTGTTTCCATCGCACTTGCGCGAGACACGGGAGAAGGCCTATGTCCGCAAGGTGCTCAAGTCGTTTCTCTCCCGAGCATGGCGGCGGCCGGTGAGCCGCAAGGAGGTGCGTCGATACGCCGGCTTTTACCGGAAACTGCGTTCGGAGTTTCCCGATTTGGAAAGCGCCCTTCGGGAGACGCTGGTGATGGCGCTGGTCGCGCCGGATTTCCTGTATCTTCTCGAGCCGGCAGGAGGTGAATCTCGGCCGCTTACCGCTCACGAGTTGGCGTCGCGCCTCTCTTATTTTCTCTGGAACACCATGCCGGACGATGAACTTCGCACGCTGGCTGACAGTGGTGTACTTCTCAACGGGACAACCCTTTCGGCGCAGGTGGTTCGGATGGTGACCGACGAGCGGGCAAACCGGTTCATCGACACGTTTGTGGAGCAGTGGCTGGACATCGACGCCATGAATCGCGTCGAGGTGGACACCAAGGTGCACCCCGCGTTTGGCCGCAATAAACGGATCGACCACCTTCGCGAATTGATCCGCCGCGAGCCGGTCGAGTTTTTCGGGGAAATCCTCCGGCAAAACCTCAGTGCGGAGAACTTCATCCGCTCCGACTTCGTGATGCTCAACGATGCGCTTGCGCGTCACTATCGTTTTGATGGTGTGCACGGTGGTGCATTCCGCCCTGTATCGACCAAGCTCCAGTCTCCCGAGGCCAAGGCCAAGCGAGGCGGTTTGCTGACGCAGTCCGCGATCCTGCTCGGGGCTTCGACCGGCGGTGATTCGCATATCATTAAGCGGGCGGTGTTCTTGCGTGAGCGGCTACTCGATGACCCGCCGGATCCGCCGCCACCGAACGTGCCCGAGTTGGAGACGACCGAACCCGGCTTGGCCAAGCTATCCATCCGCGAGCAGTTGAAGCATCACAACAACGATCCGGCCTGCTCTGACTGCCACCGGGGCATCGACGGCTGGGGGTTGGCAATGGAGGAGTATGATGCGCTTGGCCAATGGCGCACCGAGATCACCCGTAAACTGCCGGATGGCAAGTTGATCAAGCTGCCGGTTGAGACCTTGGCCAAGCTGCCGGACGGCCGCGAGGTCGATGGAATGGAGGCGTTGAAGGAATATCTGATCACCGAGCGCCGCGAGCAGTTTGCCCGGGCGTTCGTGGTGAAACTGTTGACCTACGCGCTTGGCCGGTCGCTCGAGTTTTCCGACGAAAAACACATCGATGCATTGACCCGCCGCTTCACCGACGATAATCTCCGCGTTCAGTCTTTGGTTCAATCCATCGTGACAAGCGAGGTTTTCCGTACGAAATAAAAAAGCTCATGAGCCGTATTGTATCCAAGTCGTGGCAGCTTGATCGCCGTTCCTTTTTGCGTGGCACAGGAGTGGCGCTGGCATTGCCGGCACTCGACGTCATGGCCAAGGCCGCCCCGGTGGCAGAGCCCCGTCGTCTCGCCGCAATTTACTTCCCTTTTGGCGTGTCCATTCAGGGGGAGAAAAGTGAGAAGGCCGAGTGGGGCTGGTTCCCCAAGGGTGAAGGAAGCGATTACACCTTCAACAAGAGTCTCCAGCCACTAGAGGCGCATCGGAAAAACGTGACCGTCCTCGGTGGGCTGTCTCACCCTGAGGTGCGCAAGATCGGTGGGCACGACAGCGGCGACACATTTTTGACCGGCTGCGATCTGCTGAGCCGCGACCTGCACAACACGCAGTCGATGGATCAGGTTGCCGCGGAACACTTCGCTGGCCAGACCCGGTTTGACTCGCTTGTGATGTCGACCGACGGCGGTGTGGGCGAGCCCACCCGTTCCAGCACACTATCCTACAACCGGCACGGCCGGCCGATCCCCGCGCTCAATCAGCCGCAGCAAATTTTCGATCGATTTTTTGGAGCGGGCGATCCCGACACCCGTCGCCACCGCCGTCGCTTAAAAAGCAGCGGCAGCCTGCTTGATCTCGTTATGGAGGACGCCGGCAAACTCCGCCGCCGCCTTGGCAAATTTGACCAGCAAAAAATTGACGAATACCTCGACTCCGTTCGGCAGGTTGAAAAACGCGTGGCCCGAGCCCAGCAATGGATCGACATCCCCAAGCCGGGCCTGACCGATGCCGACCGCGAACGGCTTCAACTCGATGCTGACTCAAAGGTGCCGACCGAGTATGTGGCCACCATGTACGAGTTGATGCACCTTGCGTTCATGACCGACTCCACCCGGGTGGCCACCTACCAGATTGCCAGCATGGGAGACGCCACCACATTGGGCGGCAAATTTCCGCAACTGCTCGGCATCGGCAAACATCTTCACGGCTTGGCTCATGATTGGAATAAGGCTGAAGGTGCAGAAGCTCTGGGCAAGTGGGATCGATTTCTCGCGGAGCAGTTCGCGACCTTCCTTGATCGCATGCACAACACGCCGGCCGGCCCGGATAGCGACGCGACATTGCTCGACCAGACCACCATCATCTACGGTTGCAGCAACAGCACCACGCACACGAACAAGAATTATCCGCTCGTGCTTGCCGGCGGACGAGGCCTTGGCTTCAAGCATGGACGGTACCTCAAGTACGGCGAGGACACGCCGTTCGCCAACGTGTTCGCCACCATGCTCAAACAAACCGGGGTCACCAACCGCTTCGCCGACAGCACCGGACACCTCCCCGAACTGTTGGCCTAACCTGCGCTTGGCCAAGCGGGTGGGAGTGATATCAAACACCGAAATTTAATCGTGACGAGGTAGGGACGGCTGTCCCCAGCCGTCCTCGGGAGGGCATTCGGGTTCGGTTGTTCAA
>JAPPPH010000215.1 GCA_028817635.1 Verrucomicrobiales bacterium
AAGGGTGCGTGAATCTGAAGAACGCGAAAAGCTTCGAGATTGATTCGCCGTTCTTCGACATCGAATACGAGGCATTGCCCGATGACAATTGATACAAACGACGTGCAAGTTTTTGGTGCGGGTTCAGCCGGTATTGGTTCGTGGTATCTGCCGCTTTCGCAGTGGCTCCAGATCAGCATCAGCGTTGCGACGTTGATCTTCATCTTGATTAAGATTTGGCAGCTCCTTGCCAACAAAAACAAAGGACTATTCTAATGAGTGACGAAACAACAAAGACGGTCAAAAGCGGATACAAGACAACCGAGTTCTGGTTCAGCAGCATTGCCGCACTGCTTGGCATCCTGTTCGCATCTGGTGCGGTCGCCGAAGGTGGCAGCATTGAGAAGGTGATGGGAATGGCAGCCACGGTTCTGGCTGGCCTTGGATACTCGGTATCTCGCGGCCTCAGCAAAAAGGCAGCCTGATGCAGATCGTCAGTGCGATCATCGCACTGGCCAAAGCCGTGCCAGTGTTGGAACGGCTTTTTTTGTCGGTAGCCGATGGCATTAGAGAAGCCAAAGCCAAATCTAGGTTGGAAGCGAAGCTTGATCATATTGACGCTGCTATGCGTTTGCACGGGTTGCCAGACGGCAGTCGAGTACAACAACACCAAGCGTTTGACAGCGCACCCAGAGTTCCCGAGAGCGGCGTACAACGCGCCGAACTTTACGAGGGACGCATTAAGGACAATCGCCGAACTTGAGTACGAACTTGAGCGGCGACCTGAGTGACTTCAAGGCAACTAAACGGACAAACAGCAGAGGCAATGGCGGCCCACGCTTTGGCTTCAGCGGGCTTTTCAGTTTCTGTCCCCATCTTTACCGCACCTGCCTTCGATCTGGTCGCAAAGTGGGGCAGGGCGATCCACGCCATTCAGGTCAAATCTGGGGCACTGCACCATAAACAAAAGTCGATCCAGTGGATGACCCACACCCCTTCGGGCTTTTACACCGAGGAGGATTGCAGCTACTTTGCCTTGGTGCTGATCCCGCGAGATGAAATCTGGTGGGTTCCAGTTTCAGAGGTGGCAGGGAAGAAGTCGATCTGCACGAATGCGGAGAAAGATACGCTGCAACAGTATCGAGGCAACCTGAGCCAACTAAAGGTCTAAAAAGTGGCACCAAAAGTGGCACCAAAATTTCTGATTGAAAAAAACCCAAATAAAATGGGGTTAAAATGACCCTAGAGGTTAGCACCCGAAACTGAAATGACCACCGAACAAAACGCAGCCCTTTTCGAGACACGCCGGCAATTCCTTGGCCGTGCGAGTGCCGGTATCGGTTCCGCGGCACTGGCGTCGCTGCTTAACCCCGGCCTGTTCGCGTCGGCACCGGCCGAGCGGGTGGGGGGCTTGCCCGGTTTTCCGAACTTCGCACCCAAGGCCAAGCGGGTCATTTACCTGTTTCAAAACGGGGCACCGTCGCAGTTCGAGTTGTTCGACAACAAGCCGGAGGTCACCCGCCGTCACGGGGAGCCGCTCGATTCGTCGTTTTTTCAGGGCCAACGCCTCACCGGCATGACGTCCCGGCAGAAGGACAAGCGAATTTGCAAATCGGTTTTCAAGTTCAAGCGCCACGGGCAGGGCGGTGTTGAGTTGGGGGAGACGCTCCCGCATCTCGCCGGGGTTGCGGACGAGATCGCGGTTGTGCGTTCGATGCAGACAGAGGCGATCAACCACGACCCGGCGGTCACGTTTTTCCAGACCGGCTTTCAGCAGGCCGGCCGGCCCAGTGCCGGGGCGTGGGCGAGCTACGGACTCGGAAGCGAGAGCGCCGATCTGCCGGCCTTCGTCGTGATGCTCTCGCAGGGCAGTGCCAAGCGCAATTCGCAGGCGTTGTACGCCCGGCTTTGGGGCAGCGGATTTTTGCCGTCCGAACATCAGGGCGTGCAGTTCCGTTCCATCGGTGATCCGGTGTTGTACCTCGCAAACCCGAAGGGCATCTCGGCTCGTCGTCGCCGTCGGATGCTCGACCTTGGCCAGGCGCTGAACAAGGCGCATCACGATCGACTGGGTGACCCCGAGATCGTCACCAGGATTCAGCAGGCCGAGATGGCGTACCGCATGCAGGCGTCTGTGCCGGAGTTGATGGACACAAAGTCAGAGCCAGAGAGCACTTTTAAATTGTACGGCGAGAGCGCCCGCAAGCCGGGAACCTTCGCGGCCAATTGCCTGCTGGCCCGGCGCCTAGCCGAGCGCGGCGTGCGTTTCATCCAGCTTTACCACCGCGGCTGGGATCATCACAGCGACACCCCGCGCGACCTGCCGCTGCAATGCGGCGACATCGACCAGTCATCCGCAGCACTCATCGCGGATCTCAAGCAGCGGGGGATGCTCGACGAGACGCTCATTATTTGGGGCGGGGAATTCGGACGTACGGTTTACGCACAGGGTGGGTTGAACATGGAAAAATACGGGCGCGACCATCACCCGCGCTGCTTCAGCATGTGGCTTGCCGGTGGTGGCATCAAGGGCGGGACTACCTACGGCACCACCGACGATTTTTCATTCAACGTCGTCGAGAACCCGGTGCCGGTTTACGATCTGCACGCGACGATGCTGCACTGCCTCGGCATTGACCACGAAAAGCTGACCTTCAAGTTTCAGGGCCGACACTACCGCCTCACCGACGTCCACGGTAACGTGGTCAAAGGCCTGTTGGCTTGACCGCTTGGCCAAGCGCGGACTCGCCGGCTCGTCCCTCCATTTTTGCGCTTGGCTAGCTGTGGAGGGACGAGCCAGCGAGTCCGCAAACAAGGATCGGGGACATTCCTGTCCCCGGTAATGATGACATAAAAGAGGGGACAAGAATGTCCCCTCTCCTTTTTTGAGCGCTTGGCCAAGCGCTTGGTTTAAATCTGCGAACAGGAACCGAGGCGATCGGGAGTGGGGACGGCTGTCCTCAGCCGTCCTCAATGCTATCCAAAACCAAGGCCGGCTCGGAGAGCCAGCCCCACCTTGCTGCTTGGCTAGTTTAGGAAAAAGAGGAGCGGTGTGTAGAGGCCGATGTCGGCCATGGTCCGGAGGAATTCGGCGCTGTAGCGGTTGCAGCGATCGTGCAACCACGCGAGGCCAAACGCACTCAACGCGACAGCGCCGAGTGCCTTTTGGATTTCCGCTTGGCCAAGCGCGGCGGCCAGCGTAAGGGCGAGCAGGCCAAGCGCGATGTCAAACCACGACAACCGACGGATGAACCAAGGGTGGGCGTTGAGCAGGGAGTCGGCGTCACGACGGTCGGCGGTGACGACCTCCCACGTCGTGATGTGCGAACAGCTCATGGCGCACAGGGCACCGAAGCCGAGTACCGCCGGCAGGAGGCTTGGCCAGGCGTTTGGTTGCACCGACCAGACTTGTAGTGCGCAGCCGACGGCAAACACGAGGCCGACGTGCCATTCCTTGGGCCAAAGGCGGGTCCGCAACACGGGCCACCAATGCGTGGCAGCAAAGTGGACGGCAGTAAGGGTGAACACGATGCTGCCGGCCAACCACGCCTCGGCATTGAGCCGGGTGATGGCGATGACCAGCGCTGTGACGAACATTACGACGGAGACGCCCAGCCAGATGGGGCGGCCCTTTTTGTGGATAGCGTGCCGGCCGGTCTCGGCCCGGGTGTCTGAGTCGACCACGTCCAGCACACGATCGGCGCAGTAAACGAGCCATGTGCAGCAAAAGAGGAGCAGTCGGTCACCGAACGTTAGGTTCACCCCGGCGATCCGTGCAAATTGTTCCTGCCAAATGACCGCCAGCAACGGCGAGTCGAGATTGAGCAGGTTGGGCCAGAGCCACCACGGAGTGTGGGAGTCCGATGCCACGGGTTGGGTGGAGCCGCGCTCCGGGCCGGGATCAGGCAACGACTTCCTTCAGGATACGGCCCCCAATGTCGGTCAGCTTGCGGATGCGGCCGGCGTGCTTGAAGTTGACGTTCTCCTGGTTGAGGCCCATGAGGTCGAGAATGGTCGCGTGCACGTCGCGGACGTGAATGGTTTCACCGATGCCGCGTAGGCTGAACTCGTCGGTCGCGCCGGCGGTGGTGCCACCTTTCACGTCGCCACCGGCCATCCACATGGTGAGCGCCCATGAGTTGTGCTCGCGGCCGGGGTTGCCGGACATGCCGCCGTTTTTGAACGGGGTGCGGCCCATCTCGGAGGCCCAGACGACGAGCGTCTCATCGAGCAACCCGCGTTGCTTGAGGTCGGCCAGCAGGCCGGACACCGGTTTGTCGACCTCGGCACAGTGGCGGATCATGCCGCCCTTGACGTTGCCGTGGTCGTCCCAGCTTGAGGAACTGATCTGCACACCGTGAACCAGCAGTGTGTGACGGACACCACTCTCGACGAGACGCCGTGCGAGCAGGCATTGCCGACCGAATGCAGAGGTGGTGCCGTTGTCGAGACCGTAAAGATTCTTCACATGCTCTGGCTCGTTGCTGAGGTCCATCAGCTCGGGTGCCTCGGTCTGCATGCGGAACGCCAGTTCGTAGGCACTGATGCGGGCCTCGAGTTCACTGTCGCCGCCGCGTCTGGCGAGGTGCCGCTGGTTGAGCCACTGCAGGGCGTCCATCTCGCGGCGTTGCCGCTGGCGGGAGACGCCCTTGGGCGAGGCAAGATTTAGGATCGGCGTGCCGGTCGGGCGGAGCAGGGTGCCCTGATAGGCCGCCGGCAGAAAGCCGTTACTCCAGATCGCCGCCCCGTTTACGGGTGCGCCGCGTGGATCCTGAATGACCACGTAACCCGGCATGTTGCGGTTGCCGCTGCCGAGGCCGTAGCTGATCCACGAGCCAACGGATGGGCTGCCGGGAAACTGGCTGCCGGTGTTGACGTGCAGTGTGGACGGGCCGTGATTCTGGTTGTCGGTCTTGATGCCGTGAATGAACGCCAGATCGTCCACGTGTTGGGACAAATGCGGAAAACGGTCGGAGATCCAGCGGCCACTCTGGCCGTGCTGAGCAAATTCAAACGGGCTGCCGATGGTGACGTGCGGGAAGGAGAGGCGGCCTTGCAGTTCGCCGGAAATTTCGGGTATGCGGGAGAGTGGTTTGCCGTGAAGCTCGCGCAGCTTGGGCTTGTGCTCGAACGAGTCCATCTGGCTGACTCCGCCCTGCATGAAGAGAAAAATGCAGTTTTTGGCCTTGCGCGGAAAGTGCGTTAACTGCGCCGCAAACGGGTCGAATTTGTTCCCTGTCGATGCGCGCAGTTCGTCCGCCAGCAACCCACTCAAACCTAGTGCCCCGATCCCGTTCCATGCCCGGGAGAGGAACTCTCGACGATTTGGCCAAGCGTTCGGATTCATTTGAACGCAGCGAGGCTAGCACCGGGCCGATTGAATGCGAGCCGAAATAACGCCTTGAAAACGGTTGATTCTCCGCTTGGCCAAGGTTTGCATTGCGGCGGCAAAGGGGTGGAGCTAGTTTTCTGGCCGACCTTTTGATCGCAACCATATGAGTGACAAATTAATGATGACCATCGCCCGCGCCATCAACGACGTGGTGCTGGTGGTGCTGAAGACGCCGGAGATTCTCGAGCCGATTGGCATTTCGCAGGAGAAGTTTTTTGCCAAGGTGCTGGGCTACGACGAGACCGGCCTTTGGGTGCAGTTCCCGGATTTCGAACTGCCGACGCGTGTCGGCGATGACTCCGGAATCTGGGTGCCGGAATCGATGCAGGAGGTGGATGCCTCCGCCATGCTCCCGTGGGGATCGATTGCCACCGTGCTGCATTTTCCGGACGTACAGGGATACGACCATCCCAGCCCGTTCAATCGGGACATTGGCTTTAACCGTCCCGGCGATCAGGCGTAACCCACCACGCCCGGCCAGGGTATCAACAATATTGCTGTAATGAAAAAGAAGTTCACACGACGCGAAGCCCTTGCCGGATCATTTCTGGTCGCCGGTACGGCTGCAACGAGTGAGGCGCAAGCTGCCAAGTCCGTCACCCCGGCGCAAACCGAGGGACCGTTTTATCCGGACATGGATAACGACCTCACCCGGGTACAGGGCGCAAAGAAAAAACCGGCCGGCAAATTCATCTACGTGCACGGAACGGTTTTCGACAAGGAAGGCAAACCGGTGGAACGCGCCGTGGTGGAAATCTGGCAGACCGACAACAACGGCATATACAACCACGCCGGTGATCCGCGCCAGGCCGACCGGGATGTAAACTTTCAATTCTTTGGCCGCTGCGTCACCGACAAAAAAGGGCATTACACCTTCAAGACCATCAAGCCGGCCGCCTATGGCGTGCGCGAGAATTGGCAGCGGCCGCCGCACATCCACTACAAGGTCTACCGTCGCGGGTTTGAAGACCTGACCACGCAGCTTTATTTCGCCGGTGACCCGCTGAACACGAAGGATGGCATCTACAACAATGTGCCTGAGAAGGATCGGCCAAGCGTGACGGTCGAGTTCAAGCCGGCCCCACAGATCGGTTCCGATTTGGCCAAGTCCATCGCCGATGGTTTCGGACAGAAAAAAGGGCTGGAGAAGGACACCACAGTTGGTCGGTTTGATATCGTGATCAACGCCGTTGCCTGAACGAATGCGATCGAAAATCAAACTATCGGTTACCGCGCTTGGCCAAGCGCTGTTTGTCTGCGCCCTGCTTGGCCAGTCGGGAATTGCTGCGGAAAAGACCGACGGCCTGACGGTGGAACAGATCATTGAGCGCACGCGCGAAGCCTCCAAGCGCACGGGGCAGGGCGACGAGGTGTTCAAATTTTACCGCAAGGCGTCGTTCGATGAACTTGATGCCAAGGGCAATGTCGTCGAGAAAAACAGCAAAACTTATCGCGCCTACACCGATGATCGTGATCAAAAACTGCGCAAGGTCAACGGCCGCCCGGCGTCGAAACGGGAACGGTATCGTGAGTACAAAAAACATCAGGAGCGTCAGCGGCGATACCTGAACAAGCGCAAGGAGGGTGACCCAAAAAAACAGAATGAAAATCTCGTCACGCGCAACGTCGATCTGTTTGAGGAAAAGTTTACACCCAAACTCGTCGGCGTGGAGAAGGTGAACGGCCGGGACGCCTTCGTGATCGACCTCAAGCCCAACCCGAAACACAAACACGAGAGCCGAACGGTGAACCGGATCATGGATCAGTTAGAAACCAGAGTTTGGATCGACCGGGAGGAGTTTCAGATTTCACAACTCAGTACCAAGCTGCTCAAGCCGGTGAATTTTTTGGGAGGCTTGGCCGGGGCCATTAAGACCATCAACATCGGCGTCACGCAGAAGCGCCTGGCCAAGGACACGTGGGTCGACGAAAAAG
>JAPPPH010000062.1 GCA_028817635.1 Verrucomicrobiales bacterium
CTTCGATTCGCGCAGCGGCCTGCAATCCGACACCCCAGCGAAGCCGCCATTGTCACTCGTAAACACGACCAACGTATCCTCCGCTTGGCCAAGCGACTCGAGCGATGCCAGCAACCGGCCCATCGCCAGGTCCATTGCCTCGATCATCGCGCCGTAGCGGGTGTCGTTCAGTCCCGGCCCCTTGCGATTCTCATACTTTTTCAACAACGCCTCCGGCGCCTGCATCGGCCAGTGCACGGTGTAAAACCAGAGATGCACCATCCACGGCTTCGCTTTGTTTTCCCTGATGAAACTGATCGTCTCTTCCACCAACCGGTCCGGCAGATATTCGCCCGGCTCACCATCAGGCAGCGTCGCAATCCGGTACGGCGAGAAAAAACTCGGCGGCCCACCGTATGAGGCACCGCCAATGTTGATGTCGAACCCCTGGTTTAACGGCGAATGCTCGTCCGCCACCCTGCCCTGTTTTCCGGCGCTCGGCGCGATGTGCCATTTGCCAAGGAAAGCGTTTGCGTAACCCGCCTCCTTCAGACGCTCGGCGATCGTGACATGCTCCGGCCCAATCGCCGGAATCATGTCCGCCGGTTGCGGCCGGTTGTCTTTCGGAGAAAATTTTCCCGGAAGGTGCGAGGTCATGCCGAGCCGGGCTGGAGCCTGCCCTGTGAGCACAGCGGCCCTTGTGGGAGAACAAACCGGTGCCGCCGCATAAGCACTGGTGAAGCGCATCCCCTGCCGGGCTAGGCGGTCAAGGTTCGGCGTCTCCACCAGCTTATTGCCCTGACAGGCGAGATCCATCCAGCCGAGATCATCGGCCATCACAAACAAAATATTGGGCCGATTGGCCTCCGCCGCTCGCGCTTGGCCAAGCGCGAGAAACACGACCGTAGCCAGGGTAAATCCGATCGATCGAAAAAGGATCATGCTGGACGAAGAGTAAGATTGCCTCACCGGGCTTTCAACATAACACTCCCCGCCCTGCATGGACCGCGGTACGGCAGCAAAGGTCGGAGTGATCGGTGCCCTCTATTTTTCACAGGGTATCCCCAACGGTTTTTTCCGGCACACAGTCCCGGTGGTGTTCCGGGACAGTGGGGTGTCGCTGGAGCAGATCGCCCTCTTTTATCCGGCACTCTACACGCCATGGATGCTGAAGTTTCTCTGGACCGTGTTGGTCGACCGTTTTCACTCGGAAAAACAGGGCAAATACCGCTCGTGGATCATGCCCCTGCAGCTCGTCACCGCCGGGGTCATGGCCGGTCTCGCCCTGTGGCAACTTGGCGGCTCGATCGGGATGTTCGTTCTCGGCGTGCTGCTCATCAATGTCTTCAGCTCGATGCAGGACGTCTCGACCGATGGCCACGCCATCACGCTGCTCCGCCACGGCGAACGCGGTTGGGGCAACGCGATTCAGGTTGGCACTTTCTGGCTGGGCTACGTCGTGGGCGGAGGCCTGATCCTGATGCTGTTTGGCACGCTTGGCTGGAGCAACCTGCTGTTCGCCATGGCGGTGATTTACATTCTGGCAACCATCCCCATCGCGTTGAATCGACCGGCGCGGGCGGCATCACAACCGCGCACCGCGAAACCAGCGAAGACATGGTGCGGCATCATCGAGTTCATCCGCCAACCCAAAGTTCTCCGAATCTTCGCGCTGATCGCTGCGTTCCGGTTGCTCGAGGGTTTCATCCGCGCCATCCTGCCGACGATGCTTAAGGATTGGGGAATGGGCTTCGAGCAAATCGGGTTCCTGCTCGGAGTCGCCGCACCTGTCGCGGCATTGGCCGGGGCGATCGTTGCCGGCGGATTGGCCAACCGGCTCGGCCGTTTAAATTCATTACTCATCTTTGGTGGATTGCAGACGGCTTCAGCGCTCGGATACCTGACACTCACGGCGAGGAGCACCGCACCGCCGGTTGAATTCATTCTACCGGTGATCGTGATCGATCACTTTATCTCCGGCATGACGACCGTCGCCCTTTTTTCCGTAATGATGGATTGGAGCCGCAAGACGCATGGCGGCACCGATTACACCTGCATGGACTGCGTGGGCGTCTTCGCGATGATGTTCGGCGCCGGGTTGAGCTATTGGCTCGCTTCCGAGGGCGGTTACGGCATGAGCTTCGGAGTGGCGTTGCCGCTGATCGGCCTTTCGGTATTCGCCGTCTGGCGCCTTTACAAATCCATTCAACAGAACGAGCCCTGGCGATCTCTCAGCCAAGCGGAAACCACAACCGCTTAACGCTTGGCCAAGCGCTTGGCCAAGCGGCTCTGGTTTGGATTGGCTCGACGGTTTAGTCGAAACCGTGTTGAATGCCCGGCCCATTCCGATGTTATTCATCAAAAAAACGACTCTGCTTCTCGTAGGCTGCCTGCTTTTGAGCGGTTCAGCTGACGCCAAGGACCTAAAACAATCCAGCCCGGCAAAGGCTGGATTCGAGAGTGATCGTCTTGATCGTATTGACCACATGATCCAAGGCTGCATCGACCGCGGGGAAGTGCCCGGCGCGATCGCCATACTCGTGAAGGACGGTAAGATTGGCTATCACAATGCTTTTGGCTGGGCGGATATCGCCAGCAAAAAACCACTCGAGACGGATTCACTTGTGCGGATAGCCTCCATGTCAAAATTGGTCACCACGGTGGCCGCGCTGCAACTTTACGAGAAGAGCCAATTCAACATGCACACTGAGCTTGGATCGATCCTTCCGGATTTCAAAAAACCAACAATTTTCGAGGCTTGGGACGAGGAAAAACAGATGTTCGTCACTCAACCTGCGAAAAAAAAGATCCAGATGAACCAGTTGTTCACACACACTTCAGGCATCATCTATCCGATCTTTTCCTCTAACGGGAGAGCCGGCTACCTCGGCGCGAAAATCATAGATGCCTTTCCCGGAGAAGATATCACGCTGGAAGAAAACATCAAACGACTTGCCTCTGTACCCCTTGCCCATGAACCGGGAGAGAAATTTACCTACGGGATGAACATGGACGTGCTCGGGCGGGTGATCGAGGTACTCGACGGTCGACCATTCGCCCAATACATGAGGGAGGAGTTGTTCAAGCCACTCAGGATGAAGGACACCGGATTTGCTGTCCCAAAAAATAAATGGAACCGGGTCGCCTCCGTGTACACCACGAAGAACGGAAAGCTGGAGCCATTCGACGAACCAGTTTTTGACGAAAGGGCACCGAACAACAAACCTGAGTGGTGGAAACGGAACCCAGACAAAATCGCCCTAGGTGGCGCCGGCATCATTTCAACCACTTACGACTATGCTCGGTTCCTGCAGATGCTGGTCAACAACGGAGAACTCGACGGTTAACGAATTTTGGGCCGCAAGACTGTGGAGATGATTTCGCGTGGTGTTCACCAACCGGATCCAGACTCGAGTTACGCCGGAGGCCTCAGTGTCAGCGTGATCGCCAACTCAACTAAACACCTTGGCCCGGAATCTCAAGGCACATTCAACGGCGGTGGCTACTTTTACACCTCGTTTTGGGTGGATCCGAAAGAGAAATTTGTCGGTGTGCTAATGAGTCAGGTAAATCCCGGGCATTCGCAAATGGCCGGCAATTTCAAACTAATGTCTTACGCAGCGTTAAAGTAACTTTTCCAAATCATGAAAAACATCGTTACCACATTCCTGTTAGCCTGTATTGGCACAGCCGTACTCGGGCAGAACACGACCAACTTCGCGCACATTGGGCGCGTCGATCGCTTCGAGGACGAGGTCAACAATCTCATCCCCAAGGACGCCAAAATCGAGGTGCTTTGCGGTGGCTTCGAGTGGTCGGAAGGCCCTGTCTGGATGCCTGAAACAGGAAACAAGTACGGCGGCTTCGTTCTATTTTCGGACATCCCCAACAATGTCGTGATGAAGTGGCAGGAGGGCCTCGGCGCCTCGATTTACATGAAACCGGCCGGCTACACCGGCGTGGCCGATTACGGACGCGAACCGGGAAGCAACGGCCTTGCGCTGGATGCGAAAGGTCGATTGGTCATGTGCGAGCACGGCGACCGCCGCATCTCTGTTGTGACCAAGGGCGGTGGCAAGGTCACCCTCGCTGACCGATGGCAGGGCAAGCGACTCAACAGCCCGAACGATTTGGCCATCCGCAAAAACGGCGACATCTTTTTCACCGACCCCATCTACGGCCTGCCTAAGCGTGCCACAGATCCCATGCGCGAGATCAATTTTTGCGGTGTTTATCGGTTGCAAAAAGACGGTACCGTCACGCTGCAATACAAGGGCATGTCCCGACCGAATGGCATCGGCTTTTCACCGGATCACAATACGCTTTACGTGGCCAACAGCGATGGTCGCGATCCAGTCTGGCGCGCCTTCCCGGTCGGGAAGGAAGGCAACCTCGGTGCGCCAAGAGCCTTTTTTGATTCCTCGAAAGACGACCGCGTCCCGCGCAGCGGCGGCGATGGCCTGAAAGTCGACACCAAGGGCAACGTCTTCGCCACCGGCGCCGGCGGTGTGCTTATTCTTTCCCCCGAAGGCAAACTGCTTGGACGACTGGTGACCGGCGAGAGCATTGCCAACGTAGGTTGGGGCAACGACGGAACGGTGCTTTACCTCACCTCGGACATGTACCTCTGCCGCATCAAGACCAAAACCAAGGGCGCCGGATTTTAATCGAAACCCAGTTTACTCCCCCGCTGGAGCCAAGCGCTTGGCCAAGCGTGACTTGATCTCGGCCAAGCGAGGATCGGCGGCGAGGTTCGTCCATTCGTTAGGGTCGTTTCGGAGGTCGTAAAGTTCCTCCTCGCCGTTGGCGTACCGGAGGTAGCGCCAGCGGGTGGTTCGGTGGGAAACGTTGCCTTGGTCGAACGTGGTGGTCAGCACGCGGCCGGTTGCCTTGGCGGGGTCACGCAAAAGCGGCAGGAGGGATTGGCCGTCGAGGTGTTTAGGGGAAGGCACGTTGCAGGCCTCGGCGAGTGTGGGATACAGGTCGATGAGGCCAACCGGTTGGGCGCAGCGCGAGCCGCCGGGAGCGAACTGCTTGGCCAAGCGCTTGGGTGGCACGATCATGAGTGGCACGCGGGTGGATCGTTCCCAGCCGGTCCATTTGCCCCAGTGCTGCTTTTCGCCGAGGTGCCAGCCGTGGTCGCTCCAGAGCACGATCCACGTGTTGGCTGCCGCGCCGCTTTGGTCGAGTGCATCGAGCAGGCGACCGATCTCGTGGTCCACGTAGGTGGTGCAGGCCAAGTACGCCTCCACCGCCGCGCGCCATTGTTTGTGCTTCAGAACGGTGGCGTGACTCCCGGCGGTGACCGCCTCGACGGCCCACTTTCGCCCGGCGGGGCCGATGTCTTTCAGGTCGCCCTTGCGGATCGGCGGTAGTTTGCCGGGAGTAAGCTTGAAGCGCTCGAAATATTTTTGCGGCGCGAAAAGCGGGATGTGCGGGCGATAGTAACCCACGCCGAGGAAGAACGGCTTCTTTGGTCCCAATCCATCGTTCAATTTATCGATGGCCCACGTGGTGATTTTGGTGTCGCCGAAATCGCTGTCAGGCACATCGAACCCGCCCCAGTCGAACGACTCGCCGTCGGCCTGATTCGGTTTGCGGTCGGATGGCATCCGGTTGATGGGCAACACCACTTCACGGCCACGACTATCCTTGAGCACATGTCTAGGGTTGTCCGTGCCTTTGCTGGACAACTCCGCCTTAGTGTAACGCACCGCGTTTTTGGGAAACGGACTCCACCGCTGGTTCACGCCGTAATATTCCACGAACAAATTCTTCACAGTGCCGTGCAGCATTTTGCCGGTGCCCAGCGTTTGATAACCTGCGTTTCGAAAGGCATGCGTGAGCAACGCCGCCTTGGGCATCGCCTTCTCGATCCGTGTACTTTGGTTCGACCACACACCCGTGCGCGCCGGCATTAATCCGCTGAATACTGCCGCCCGCGAAGGGTTGCACGCCGGCGCCGCGCAGTGGGCGTTGGTGAACAGCACGCCCCGCTTGGCCAAGCGATCCATGTTTGGCGTCAACGCCTGCGGATGCCCACGAAGGCAGCCAATCCAGTCATTCAAATCGTCCACCGCAATAAAGAGGACGTTCGGCTTTGGCGAAGCGTGCGCGATGATCGCCAGCAAACAAGCGACCAGCACGAGAAGCCGTTTACCTATTCGCATCAATTCTCCTTCCACGTACGGACGTTGCGTTTGCCTTCCTTGAGTTCCTGTAGGCGGCGCTTCAGGTATTCGCCGGAGAGCCGGCGGGCTTTTTTGCGGTCGGCGGCGTCGTAGTCCCAGAATTCCTGCACGACTTTTTCGGCGGCGGGATAGTGGCTGCCGTCGTCGCCGACCGTCTTGCGCAGGGCGGCGAGTTGTTTCTTCAACTGTTCGCGCGTCTTGGCGTAGGCGAGGTCGTCGTAGACGTTGTTGAGTTCGGCGGGGTCTTTCTTCAGGTCGTACAGTTCCCAAGCGGGCGGGGTCTGGTAGCCGCCGTCGTAGTTGCAGCCGTAGTAGTAGACTAGCTTGTGGGTCTTGGTGCGGATGGCCATCACGCCAGGGTTGTCGTGATGGGCCATATGCATCCAGTAACGATAGTAGGCGGCCTGCTTCCAGCCCTTGGGTTCCCGGCCCGTTTCGCAGATGCTCTTGAAAGAGCGGCCCTGTATGGAGGCGGGCGCGGGGATGCCGGCGAAGTCGAGCATGAGCGCGGGGAAATCGACGTTCTCCACAATGGCGTCGGAACGCGCGCCGGCCTTGATGGCCTTGGGGTAGCGCACGATGAAGGGCATGCGCATGGAGGGGTCGTAGGCCCAGCGTTTGTCCTGATAATCGTTTTCGCCGAGCCAGAAGCCCTGGTCGCCGGTGTAGATGATGACGGTGTTGTCGTAGAGGCCCTCGGCCTTGAGGTAGTCGAAGAGGCGCTTGAGGTTGTCGTCCACGCCCTTCACGCAACGGAGGTATTTGCGGAGGTAGGCCTGATAGGCGAGGCGGGTGGTCTCGCGCTCGGAAAGCCGGGCCACGTCGTAGTCGGCGGGCAGTTCCTCGGGAAAGCGTTCCTTGAGATCAACGGCATACGAACGGCGCGGGTTGCGTTTACCGATGGAGGTGCCGATGTGCGCCAGGAGTTCGTCGTTGTAGCCGCGCGTACCGATGGAGCCGAAGGTGTCGGGCACGTCGTAGAGCGTGGGCGGCTCGGGAATCTTCACGTCGGCGAGGTATTTCTGGTAGCGCGGCGCGTTTTCAAAATAATCGTGCGGCGCCTTGAACTGGTGACAGATGAAGAACGGCTTGTCCTTGTCGTATTGGGTCTTGAACCAATGCAAGGT
>JAPPPH010000362.1 GCA_028817635.1 Verrucomicrobiales bacterium
GCTCAGAACGGCAGGGTGTGACTGGTACTGGTAGGTGCCGCCGCGCTCGGGATTGGACATCTCTTTCCACATTTGGATTTTAAACAAATTTCCATCGCCGTCGTTGGGGTACCATTGGCGGACGATTTCGCGGTTGGGCCGCTGGGTGTCCTCGTAAACCTTGGCTCGTTTGCGGCCGTTGATGTAAAGGTTCACAAAACGCCGGTGCATGTAGGGAACGCCAGCCTTATACATCAGCCAGTAGGCGGACTGCTCGATTTGGGCGGTGGACTCTGGCGTGCGATCGCTGGGGGCGCCCGGCATGCTGAGGATGATTTTTTTCGCACCAAGAAAACGGTCGTCGCTCGGGTAGGTGGCGTTGTAGTCGGACAACGCGCCTGTGGGGCCGCTGTACACGCGGCTGTGGTACGAGCCGGCGCCGTAGTACATGCCGGCGTCGTAGATGACCCGTTCCCCGTTGTAGACCATCGTTACCGGCACCGGTGCGTTGCTGCGTTTGTGGCTTCGGGTCCAGATAGTTGAGTTCTTGCGGTTGAGGAGGAAATGGTATTGGCCAAGGTCGTTGGCCTTGGCCGGCTTGGTTCCCATGCGGACGAGGCACTCTCGGATTGGGGCGTTTGCCGGGTAGGTGGGGGTTTGTGCTTGGCCAAGCGCATCGGTGGCCTCGACCCAAAAACAGATCAGCTTGGTTGAAGACTGCGCGGGGAGCTGCGCGGCGAACACACCGTCCCCGGCGACGGCGTCCCCGCCCGTGCCGTCGTCCGTCATCTCGACTTCGGTCGTCGTTTTGTTGGGGTCGATCCGGTAATGCAGCGAGACCTTGGCCAAGCCGTCCGGGTCGGCGACCCGCGCGGTGACCGTGGCCTTTTCGCCCTTGGGCGGAAAGATCGGCGAGTGGTTTACGCCGCTGATCGCCGGGCCGGTGTTTCCGACGAGCGCGGTGTTTGGTTTTCCGGGCGTGCCCAGATTGTCCGGCACCGGCAGGGCGCCAAACGCCTCGAAGCCACTGCTGCGCGTGCGCATGAGCAACTCGGGATGCCCGCGGAGCCATCGCGCCTTGCCCTCGATCCGCATTTTCGCTGCGTTGCGTCCGGTCAACGGCATCCAGACGGCATTACACTCGGTGTCGCCGCGGTTGACGGCCTTGATGTGGAGCGCCCGGCTATCGTCCGTGCCGAGATCCTGAACGATGGCAGACGACTTGTGTGTGCCGGCGATCTCCAGTTTACCTGATTTTTCAAAACCGGGATTGCTCACCCGTTTGGCGTTGGTCTTGGTATCGTAAACCTGTACGTCATCGACAAGGCATTCCCCCTTATCCAGCAGAAATAATTGCAAATAATTCGCCGGGAATGTCTGGCTTCTTGTTCTGTCCACCGATCCTTCGCCGGTGACGGTGACCCACTCTGATTTTTTCGACTCATCGCTGCTTGCCCAGTTACCCGGGTGGCGGTTGTCGGAGCGTGGATCTCGCAGTTCGAGGCTGCTGCCGCCGGCGTCCGACCACTCGCCCCATGCGGCGCTGTCGTGGTACGTCACTTCGTCGACGGGAACGCGCAGTGGCTCGATCGCAATCGGGCGCCCGTTGCGCAGCACCTCCTTTGGCTGGGTCAACAGCAGCCGCTCGCCGCGGTTTGAAAGTGTGCCGATGTAGTTGCCGACGACGAGCTTGGGATTGAGCCCCTTGTGCTTGGCCAGAAGTTGTTCACGATTCTTGGCCACGACGATATAGCCACCGGCGGGCAGCGTGGTCGGGTAGGGGAAGATAAACGTGATGCCATCGTTGAACTGCCAGTTGCTGAGGTCGACCGCCTCGTCGCCGTGGTTGTGCAGCTCGACGTACTCGTCGTTGTCATCGAGCGAGATCGGGTTGTACATGATCTCGTTGATGACGACCGTGTGCTGGAAAGGCGCGGTGTTCGCTTGGCCAAGCGTTGGCTCCGCAAAATGATCCCACTGCGCGCTGCCGTCTGTGGATCGGCCAAGCGAGTAGCCGTCCGGCTGCGGGCGGTAATGCAGCGCGTCGATCACACGGTTGTCCTCGGCGTTGAACAGCCAGACCGCCCCCCGGTCGGCCGCGAACTCGAAGCCAAGCGCGGTTTCCGACACCGCGAGGGTTTCGCCCCCGGCTAACTTCGTGCCCTCGGCGAAGGTGTGTTTTTTCTCACCGACCGAGTCGGTGAAGGTGGCCCCGGATAAATCGATCTCGGTTGCGGAATGGTTGTACAACTCGACGAATGCCGGCGTGTCGCCCTCGCGGTTGGTCTTGATTTCGTTGATGACCAGCGGGCGCAGCGGCTCGTCGCCCGGGGTGTCAGGGCCTCCGGGACTACCGCCGATGGTGTCACTTTGCGTCCATGCACGGACGTCCCGCTCACCGTACGATGGTCGGCCAAGCGCAAGAGAGTGGCCGGCCCCGTCGGCGCTGCTTGGCCAAGGGGCACGCGTTTCGAAGTCGACCTCAAACAGGATGGCATCGAGGTCGTTGCGCAGCCGGAGTCGGCCACCGCCGTTGGCCAAGCGCCCGGTGAACGGGCCGAAAACCTGCTCGAGGCCGTAGGCCTTTTTGACCGCTTCCGGGTCCGCGGCGATGACGACGTAGCCCAGTTTATCGATCCGGGCGTCGGGCGGAAAAGTGAATCGTACGTCGCCGTCGATTTGAAAATTTCCGAGTTCCTCCCACCACGGTTGCGAGTTGTAAATCTCGATGAACTCGAGGTTGGCACCGTCCTCCCGGGTGGGCGGATGGTACATGATCTCGGAAATGACCAGCGGCGAGCGGCGGCTCGACGGGCCGGGCTTTTCGGTGTTGGCGGAGTCTGCACTAAGTGACCGGGCCGTTAGTTCGGACTGGGCTGTGAACAGGAAAACCGTTGCGAGTAGTGTTGTAAAAACTTTCATCATGCCGTTGTGGCGCGGCGGATTATCATCACGAAAAAACGAAACACAACCCGAATGTGGCGTGTCTGCGACCAATTGGAGTTGGACGGTCGTGGGTGCTCTGTTAGCGTCCGTGTTACGTCATCCTTTTGAAGTAAAAACATCAACCGGAACTCAATCATGAAGCTGACAGGTTCGAGACATTTGAAATTCGTTTTTATTCGACACAGTTCGCGATGGGTCGCCTGCCTGTCTTCTCTATTTGCTCTGGCGGGTTCCTCCCTTGCTGCCGATGACCGGTTTACGCCTCCGAAGATCAAGGTTGCGGAGGGATTCGAGGTGCGGCTTGCGGCGGCTCCGCCCTTGGTTGGGTATCCGATGATGGCGTGCCTCGATGATCGCGGGCGCCTGTACGTGGCGGAAAGCGACGGACGCAACCTGACCACCAGGCAGGCCATCGAGCGGGAGTTGCCCCGTTTTGTGAGGCGTCTGGTCGATGTGGACGGGGACGGGGTTTTTGACGAGAGCACGATTTTCGCGGACCGCATGACCATGCCGGAGGGGGGGCTGTGGCATGACGGGGCGCTCTACATCATCTCCGCGCCCTACCTTTGGCGGCTGGAGGATCTGGATGACGACGGGGTTGCGGATAAACGTGAGAAGATCCTCGGAAGCATGGAGTTCGATGGGCGGGCGAATCAACACGGGCCGTACCTCGGGCCGAACGGGAGGCTTTATTTCACCGGTGGCCATTTTGGCTACAACCTCATTGGCACGGACGGGAGCCGCTCCGGTCACAGCCGGGCGGCCGGTGTTTTTTCCTGCTGGCCGGACGGCAGTGATGTCCGGGTGGAAGGACAGGGAGGGATCAATCCGGTTGACATCGTCTTTACCGCGAATGGAGACATGCTCTCGACCTGCGCTATATTTGACAGCTTCGGCGGGAAGCGGCACGACGCCCTGATTCACTGGATGTGGGGCGGGCTCACGCAGCGGGTTTACGGGAGTCCGTTGGTGCCGGAGACCGGGTTGCGCCTTCCGGCGGTCAGTCGCGGGGGGCAGGTGGCTCCGGCGGGGCTGGTGCGTTATCGCGGTCAATCGTTTGGTGCGGCCTATAGTGACACGCTGTTTGCCTGTCAGTTTAACACGCACAAGGTGGTTCACGTCCGGCTGGAACCGAAGGACGGAACATTCGCGACAGTCGAAAGCGATTTTCTTTCATCCGAAAGCATAGGGTTTCACCCGGCCGACATCCTTGAGGATGCCGATGGCTCCCTGCTGCTGCTGGATACTGGGGGATGGCTGAGCTGGGGTTGTCCTTTTTCGAAGAACGCCAAGCCTGAAATCAAGGGCGCGATTTATCGCATCCAAAAAAAAGGAGGATCGGTCCCAGAGGATCCTCGCGGGTTGGAGATCGACTTGCATTCGCTTGTACCCGAGGAGCTGGTGGGCCTGCTGCGGGATACGAGGCCGGCTGTCAGGGACAGGGCGGCGGATACCCTCATCGAGCGGGGCGATGTCGTGATGCATGAGGTCGAGAGCGCCTTTCTGCACTCGGGTGAGGCGGCCTTCAGGAAGCGATGCCTTTGGCTGGCATCCAGACTGAGAGGTGGCCGTGCACTGGGGTTGCTGCGGGAGGCGTTGGCCGACTCCGATCCCGGTGTGCGTCAGGTGGCTGCCCGATCGCTTGGGCGATTGAAGGATGACTCTGCAGTCAGGCAACTTACTGGGCTGCTGGATGACTCGAGTCCATTTGTTCAGGCCGCAGCGGCGACGGCGCTCGGGCAGTTGAACGGCAAGACAGCGGTTTCTGTGTTGTTCGAGAACCTGAACGCAAGCGGTTCACAGCATACGCGTCATGCCTTCGTGTATGCACTCATCGAGATTGGAGATTCGCGCGGCGTGAGCGCCTATCTGGCGGACGACGATCCCTACCGACAGCGCATCGCCCTGAGGGTGCTGGACGAATTGGGTGGTGAATTGCAGGCCGCGAAGGTTGTGCCGCTTTTGCAATCTCCAGACATTCATGTTCGTCAGGAGGCTCGCCGGGTGATTTCCGGACGCAAGGAATTGAAGGAGGAAATGGTTCGGCTATTCCGTGAGTTGGTTGCCGAGAATGAAGTCAGCGAGTCGAATGGACAGTTGATCGAGGAGATTGTGATGGCCAATGCTCAGGATGCCACGTTTCAGGCGACTCTAATCGATACCTTGAAAACCGGGGGAGTGAAGAACGAAATCAGGGGGCAGGTTTTGGCTGCCCTGAGTTTTCTCGATGACCTTCCCGAGCCACTTCGCGACGGGGTTCTGCTTGGCTTAAACAGCGGCGTGTCGGAATTGAAAGAGGAGGCGTTGAACATCGCCCAGCGATTCAAAATGAGTCAGCCCATTTTGGACGCTATATCAGCGTTTGCAAAAAATGAAAATGAACAGGCTGCATCGCGCGCGAGTGCCATTCAGGTTCTCGTAAATCACGAGAAACCACTGTCCGACACCTCGCTCGCCTTCCTGACGAAACTTGTCATCGATAAAGACGCCCCGGTTCTACTGGGCCGACAGGCTGCCCAAGCGCTTGGCTCACTGCGACTTCGATCGCTTGGCAAATCTCAATCGGATTTGTTGATCCGAGCCGTGGCCAAGTCGCGCTCAGTCCATCTGCCCAACCTGATCAGGCCCTTTGCCCAAGGGCATGATCCGAAAGCATCCGGCGATGGAGACACAGCCAAAAAAGTATGGACTCAAATCGGAAATGACTTGGCTGCGGCGTTGGAAAATAATCCCGGCCTCGCCCTGCTCCAAGCCGGCCAGCGGGAGGCGATCATCAGGGCATTCACCGAAAAGGGCGCCATTGCCCACGTGGTGTTGTCATCCCTATTGAAAAAGAAATCCGTCGGGCAATCTGATCAGCAGTCTGCGATCAAGTCGCTGCTGGACGGCTTGGCCAACGGCAACGCTTCGCGCGGCCGCGTGCTGTTCCACGATCAACGGGTGTCGTGTGGTGCCTGCCATCGCATCCAGAGTCAGGGTGGCCAGTTGGGGCCGAACCTGACCCGGATCGGCAGTATCCGGCAACCGCGCGACCTGATTGAGGCTGTGCTGTATCCGAGCGCGACGGTTGTCAACGGCTACGAGCATTATGTGCTGGAGACAGACGATGGCGGAATTCACGGCGGACTCATTCAGCGGGAAACCAAGGATGCCATCTACCTGAAAAATGCGAACATGAGAAATGTCCGTGTTTCACGGAGTCAAATCCGCGGGGTCACGACGTCTCCGGTTTCGGTGATGCCGGCCGGACTCGACCAACTGTTGTCCCGGCAGGAATTGCTGGACCTGATCGCTTTCCTTCAGACTTGCCGATAACTCTAATACTGTGAAATCAATCTCAAGAATTACACTGATGATATTGTTCGTGTTGCAAGCTGGACAGGTTCCTGCCTCCGAACGCTCCTTAAAGGAAAAAGTGCCCGCTCCCTCAATAGTCTCTTCTGCGAATAATGATTATGCGAGCAACAAGAACAAAGGAAATTTAACTGCCAATACAAAGATACGATTTGCAACCTACAACGTTTTGTTTGGTTTGTGGGCAAAGCCGGAATCTGTAGGGAAAATGTTTAAACCGTATAACTTGGATGTGATTTGTTTCAACGAGGTGCCTCACGGCAACTGGACGTTGCGTGTTGGCAGGGAGTTGGGGATGAAACATGTGCACGTGGGTAAAGTTTCCTCTGCGAATCACAAGGATAAATACAAATCGATATTAAGTCGGTTTCCATTACGCGATAAGACTGAAGTTGCGTTTGATTCAAAAGGGTGGAAGCCTGCATCCGTGGTGACTGCAAGGACAAACATAAAGGGTGTGCCACTAACACTATACTCTACACATATACCAGGGCAGCCAGATGTTGAAAATTCTGCGGCATCTTTCATCTCAAAAAAAATGCTCAGCGATCCGCATGATGATAATCTTTTTGTTTTGGGAGATTTTAACAATCTATTATTTGAAGGTGCTCTTAAAGCCTTCAAGGAAGCTGGGATGAAATCAATTTGGCATGGGCTTTCGATTAATCCGGACAGTATTAGCACCCATAGGCATATTGAGTCTGGTAATGAATCAGGAGTGATTGATCACATTTTTTATCGAAGTACAAAAAACAAAGTTAAAGTGACCAATGGGGGTGTAATCGAAAAAGCATATACTTCTGCCGAGGAGGAGATTGAAATGGACCGGTACAAAAAAGAATGGCTGAAATACGGTAAGCCTTTGTCAGATCATCGCCCCAGCTGGGCTGAATTTACCTTTATGCATGATTGAAACAAAATTGATTATTTTTTCGGCTCTCCTTTGAGAAATAATTCAAAAACATATG
>JAPPPH010000093.1 GCA_028817635.1 Verrucomicrobiales bacterium
GCCCTCGCCTCGGTCGCGTAGGTGAACGACGCGGACTTCATCGTCGGCCCGCCGTTTCGATCCATGAATTCCTGCGAGAAAATCTTGGACGACTCAAACTGCGCAGCCTGTTGCGTCGGCCCCCAGGCACGGAGTCCGGCAGCCTGAAACTGGTCGACAATGCCCATCGCCAGAGGGTTGTCCGGACCGACGACCGTGAGGTCGACCTGCTGCTCGCGAGCGAACTCGAGTAGCGCCGGTAAATCCTCCGCGCCAATGCCGACGCACTCCACCGGCGAGCCGTTGGACGAAAGGGTTTCGCCGGCGATCCCCGCGTTGCCGGGGGCGCACCACATCTGCGTGGCGCGGGGGGATTGCGCCAGTTTCCAAACGAGGGCGTGTTCGCGGCCGCCTCCACCGATAACCAGAATCTTCATCGAAATTTCGGGTGGCGCATCGTAAATCAGCCGCCACGCGGGGAAAGCATTTTTCCCGGTGCCCACCTCGGGTAGACTGCGGCCATGCCAAGCGGGTTGCTCAAGATCGTGTCCGGCGGCCAGACCGGGGCCGACCGCGCCGCACTTGACTGGGCGTTGGCCAACGGCCTGCCGTGCGGCGGCTGGTGCCCGCTTGGCCGTTGGGCGGAGGACGGCGTAATCGACGCCCGATACCCACTGCGGGAAACGCCCGAGCCAAGCCCGGCGCAGCGCACAGAGTGGAACATCCGCGACAGCGACGGCACGCTGATCGTCAGCTTGGCCAAGCGCTTGATCGGCGGCACCCGGCTCACGGAGGACTTGGCCAAGCGCTTGGCCAAGCCGCACTTGGTCTTGGCAAAAGAGAGTGGAGTGCTTTCAGCGCAGGCGGAGGCGTTGCGGCAGTTTATTGCGTCGAATAAGATCACGGTGCTCAACATCGCCGGCCCGAGGGCCTCAGGCGAACCGGGCATCGCCGCACACGTCACGTCTTTGCTCGATGCCGCCTTTGGCCAAGGGAGAGGTTAAGCTCCAAAGGAGCGACAGGTGATAGCCCAAGGCGTCAGCCTTGGGTTTGTACGACAGGATGAAACCAAGCCCCAACGGGGCGGTATAAAAAAACTGCACGTGTCGCCCCGATGGGGCTTGTAATATTTTGTCGACAGCAACCCGGGGCTTACGCCCCGGGCTAACACCTCTCGCCTCTGCGAGGCTTCCCAAACGGCCCCGACATTCTTTCCGGAGGAAGGCTGGGACTGACGTCCCTACCCTTCGCTTGGCCAAGCGGGCGTGGCAAAATTAAATTGAGCCAGCGCGGCTTTGCCGTCACTCTCCCCGCGCTGAAATGCGGAAGGTGAACATAGGATTGGTGGGGTGCGGCACGGTCGGCAGTGGCGTGGTGCAGGGCCTCGCCCGCAACGGTGCGCTGATGGGGTCGCGTCTTGGGGTGGAACTTTCGCTGGGAGGCGTGGCGGTGCGCAATGCAGGCAAGGCCCGTGCGGCTCGCGTAGCCAAGCGGCTGATCACCACTGATTGGGAGGCACTTGTACGCGATCCCAAAATCGACGTGGTGATGGAGTTGATGGGTGGCACAACAACCGCTCGCAAGGTGGTCGCTGAGGCGTTGAAGTTGGGCAAGCCGGTGATCACCGCCAACAAGGCACTGATCTCCGCGCACGGCGAATCGATTTTTAGGCAGGTCGAGAAAAACGGCGGCAACCTTTACTACGAGGCGGCGGTTGCCGGCGGCATCCCGATCATCAAGTCGCTGCGCGAGGGGCTGAGCGGCAACCGCATCCAGCGGCTGTACGGCATCCTCAACGGCACTTGTAATTATATCCTCACACAGATGGAGGCCGAGGGTCGGGACTTCGAAGACATTCTGGCCGAGGCACAGCGGATGGGCTACGCCGAGGCCGAGCCGTCGCTGGACGTGGACGGTTTTGACGCGCAGCACAAGGCCGGTATTTTGGCCTCGCTGGCGCATGGGTTTTGGATCAAGCCGAGTCAGATTTTTGTCGAGGGCATCCGGCAAATCACGACGCTCGACATCGAGTTTGCGCGGCGTATGGGCTACTGCATCAAGCTGCTCGGTATCGTCAAAAAACTGGGGGACAACGTGCAGATTGCCGTGCACCCGGCGTTGGTGCCGGAGAGACATGTGCTGGCCAATGTGAGTGGGGTTTACAACGCCATCCTCGTTCGCGGCGATATCGTGGGCGACACACTGCACTACGGGCAGGGCGCCGGCGCAGACGCCACGGCCAGCGCGGTGTTGAGCGACCTCGCCGACGCGGCGTTGGATTTGAAAAACGGCAGCATGGGCCGCGTGCCGCCGTTCGTGCCACATGAAGAAAAAGGCAGCGTACTGCCAATGGATAAGGCGGTCAGCCCATTTTACCTGCGGCTGAGCGTGATCGACCGGCCGGGCACGTTGGCAAAGATCGCGGCCGTCCTTGGCGAGGCCAAGATCGGCATCTGCTCGGTGATGCAGCCGGAGGGGCATGTCGGTGAGAGCGTGCCGCTGATCATGATGCTGCACGACGCGCCGGATGCCGCGATGCAAAAGGCGCTGAAGCGCATCGCCCGATTGTCTGCTGTTAAAGCCAAGCCCACGATGATTCGCGTGGAGAATTTCGACTGACGTGAGCGCCGACCCCACAACACCGGCCGCCTGGCCGGGCCTGATACGACGATACGCGGAGTATTTGCCGGTCAACGAAGAGACGCCGGTAGTCACACTGCTCGAGGGGAACACGCCGCTCATCCGTGCCGAGCGGCTCGCCCGGAAAATCGGCGGCGACATTGATTTGTATCTCAAGTACGAGGGACTCAACCCCACCGCCTCGTTCAAGGATCGCGGCATGACCATGGCTGTGTCCAAGGCAAAGGAACGCGGCGCCGAGGTGGTTGTTTGTGCGAGCACCGGCAACACGTCCGCATCGGCCGCCGCCTACGCGGCGCGAGCCGGGCTGAAGTGCGTCGTGCTGCTGCCCAACGGAAAAATCGCGCTCGGCAAACTGGCGCAGGCGTTGATGTACGGCGCGACCACAATCGCGATCGAAGGTAATTTTGATGATGCCCTGCGGATCGTACGTGAGTTGGGCGAGACCGGTCAGGTGGAGGTGGTCAACAGCGTTAACCCGGTGCGAATCGAGGGCCAAAAAACGGCGTCGTTCGAGGTCATCGACCAGCTTGGCCAAGCGCCGGACTTTCATTTTCTGCCGGTCGGTAATGCCGGCAACATTACCGCCTACTGGCGCGGTTACACCGAGTACCACGCCGCCGGTAAGGCGGATGCCACCCCGCGCATGTTCGGCTTTCAGGCAGCCAACGCCGCGCCGCTGGTCGATGGTGCCCCGGTGGAGAATCCGCAGACCGTGGCCACCGCCATTCGCATCGGCAACCCGGCCAGTTGGGACGGCGCCATGAATGCGCTAAAGGAATCCAACGGCCACATTGCCAAGGTAACCGACGAGGAAATTCTCGCCGCGTACAAGCTGGCCGCCCGCACCGAGGGCGTCTTCGCCGAACCGGCCAGTGCCGCCCCATTGGCTGGATTAATCCACTGCGTGCGCGACGGGAAAATCCCCGCCGGCAGCAAAATCGTCGCGACCCTCACCGGGCACGGCCTCAAGGATCCGGACAACGCCATCAGCGTCGCCGGCACCGAGCCGACCGTGGTTGCCCCCGAGTTGGACGCCGTCAAGCGAGTCATCGGGCTGTAAAAAAGAGACGGGCTATCTGTTGCCCTTGGCCAAGCGCTTGGCTTGCCTTCAGGTCGCTGCGCTTTTACCGTCCGTCGCCTGTATGGAAAAAGTGGTCATCATTGGGTCTGGCTGCGCCGGACTGACTTCCGCAATTTACACCGCCCGCGCCAACCTCGAGCCGCTGGTGCTCACCGGCGCCATGCCGGGCGGGCTGCTCACCACGACCAGTATCGTTGAGAATTTCCCCGGATTCTCGAAAGGCATCGACGGCACGGAGCTGATGGTGGAGATGCAGCAGCAGGCTGAGCGGTTCGGGGCGAAAATCCAGTTCGGCAGCACGGTTGAGGCGATCGATTTCAGTGGCCAACCGCTCAAACTCACGGTCGACGGCAAAGAGGTCGAGACGCAGACGGTGATCATCGCCAGCGGCGCCGGCCACCGGCATCTCGGGCTTGAGAGCGAGGCCAAGCTCGAGAAAAAAGGGGTCACCTACTGTGCCACCTGCGACGGTGCCCTGCCGATGTTTCGCGACCAGCCGCTCGTGGTGGTCGGCGGTGGCGATTCCGCCTGCGAGGAGGCCACGTATCTCACCCGGTTCGCCTCCAAAGTCTACCTCGTGCACCGGCGCGACGAGTTGCGGGCGTCGAAAATCATGGCCGAGCGGACGTTGGCCAACGACAAGATCGAGCCGGTCTGGCACTCGGAAGTCATCGAGGTGATGGACGTTGAGCAGGACAAGGTGACCGGCGTGAAGGTGCGCAACAACCAGACCAACGAGGAGAGTACGATCGACTGTGCCGGGTTGTTCATCGCGATTGGGCACATTCCCAACACGCAGCTTTTCAAGGGCGTCATCGACATGGATGACGCCGGCTACATTCTGCCCAAGCGCGGTCAGGAGACCAACGTGACCGGTGTCTACGTGGCAGGCGACTGCTCCGATCATGTCTACCGGCAGGCGATCACGGCGGCAGGCCAGGGCTGCGCGGCGGCGATTGATGCCGAGCGGTATCTTGCATCGCTTGACCAGTGAGGCGGCGCTTGGCCAAGCGCACCAATTAGCGCACACTCCCGGGGCGATGCAGCCACGCAAGGCACAGATCAAGCGCGACACCGGCGAGACGAAAATTCGGCTCAGCCTCAACATCGATGGCAAGGGCAAATCGAAGATTGCCACCGGCATTCCGTTCTTCGACCACATGCTCACGTTGTTCGCCAAGCACGCCACGGTCGATCTCAACCTCCGTTGCAACGGCGACATCGAGGTGGATCACCACCACACAGTCGAGGACTGCGGAATCGCGCTTGGCCAAGCGTTCGTCGAGGCGCTGGGAGACAAGAAAGGCGTGCGCCGTTACGGCACCGGCTTTGATCCGCGCAACCCGTTCACCGGCGAAGCTTACGTGCCGATGGACGAATGCCTGACACGCTGCGTGATCGATTTTAGCAACCGGCCGCACCTCGCGTGGCGTGGTCTGGCCCGACACCACCAGAAGGGCATCACCGAGGCCGACAAGTCGCAGGACATGTCGTCGGTGTTTCGCTTCGGGCTGGCGAAGGAATTTTTTCAGGCGTTCACCAACGACGCCCGCTGCAACCTGCACTTGGAACTGCTTTATGGCGACGAACCGCACCACATCGTGGAGGGGCTGTTCAAGGCCTTTGCGCGGGCGACCGACTTCGCCTGCCAACACGACCCCCGCATTGCCGGGCAGATTCCGAGCACAAAGGGAAAATTGTAAAGCGCCTTGAATACCCACGAGGGTTTGGGCGTCCGAGAACATGCCGGCAGAGCCAGATTATTCGACGGCAGAAGCACCTCAACTGGTCGACAGGGCCAAGGGAGGTGATCTGCAAGCGTTTGAGGAACTGGTTTCCCGGTACCGCGACCGGGCTTACGCACGCGCCTACAGCATCATGCGTAACGAGGATCTCGCGGTCGATCTTTCCCAGAATGCGTGGGTCAAGGCGTGGCAACGTCTGGCACAATTCCATGGCGAGGCCAGCTTCCCAACCTGGCTGAACCGGATCGTGACCAACCTGTGTCTCGACGAGTTGCGGCGACGCAAACGGGCGCGGACGGATTCCATCGAGGAAATTGAGGAAGCCACCGGCCCGGTCGAAAACCGGATGGACATACAGGAGGTCGACCCGATGGAAAGACTCAACCGGGAGGAGTTGAGAGAGAGGATCGATGCGGCTATGGCCAAGCTGTCAGACAACCACCGCACCGTGCTTGTGCTCTACGAATACGAACAACTCGAGTACAAGCACATCGCCGAAAAAATGGGCACCTCCATCGGGACCGTGATGTCCCGGTTGTTTTACGCCCGAAAAAAAATGGCGGCACTCCTTGGCGAAACGCTCAAACGGGACGGATTAATCGAATGAACGAAAACGAAATACAACTGAAGGTTCAGGCCTTGGTGGACGGTGTACTCACCGGACGCGAGGCGGAGGAACTGCAACAACGCATCAACAACGATGCCACGCTGCAGCAGTTACACGAGAGGCTCACGCAGATGCGCGGGCTCATCGCCAACAGCGAACTGCCCCGCCCCCTGCCTGAGTCCGGCGACTTTTACTGGAACAAAATCGCAGAGTCGATCGAACGCGAGGAACGCGCTGGAGAACGGATCGCCAAGCCAACGCCGGCCAATCGATGGCTGTTGCGCTGGCTCGCGCCGCTGGCAGGTGTTTCAACTGTCGTGCTGCTGCTCACCCTCCAACAACCCACCGCACCAGACTTGGGGATCACACTCAGCAGCGACCACGAACTGGAACTGTCCAGCGACGAGATCGATGTCATGACGTACAACTCCGACGACGATTCCATGAGTATCGTCTGGCTGGACTACTCCATGGACATTCAGAAGGACTACATGGAACTATGGCTTGATTGAGCCATGCCAAGCGAATAAGAAACCCCTTTTCGATGATACTGTTGCGCAATCGACTTTTTAACCGGATCGCCCTCCTGATGGGTTTGTTGCTGTTCGGCGGCGGCGGACTGGCCTTAGTGCAGGCCGACTCCATCACCGTCAACGCCCGACTCGTCCTCGGCACCGGCAAGGAAAAACAGGGTAGCAAAAAGGTCAGTGATTCCATCCGCAAACGCTTGGCCAAGGTGTTTAAGTGGATGCACTACTACCAGCTCACCAACAAAAAGCTGACGATCGAGGATGCCAAAACCAAAACCTCCAAGCTCAGCAAAAATGCCTCAATCAAGGTAACCAATCAGAAAAACGGGAAGATCGCCGTCAGCCTGTTTAGCGGCGGAAAAATGCTGCTGCAAAAAACCCAGACTCTTCGAGAGGGGCACTACATGGTGTTGGCCGGTAAATCCACCGGGGACTCCGCCTGGTTCATCGTCCTCTCCAAGTAACTAACCCCATCTGGCCAAGCGCTTGGCCAAGGGCGACTACTCGAGACCGGAATCTATCTTCGCCTGAGCGGCATCGACTTCTTCCTGTGTCGGAGTGTCATCCGGGTCTCGATCTGAGTGGCCGGTGATCTTTTCGTCGAAGGCATCGAAGCCGTCC
>JAPPPH010000360.1 GCA_028817635.1 Verrucomicrobiales bacterium
GAGTCGGCAACCTTCACCGGGCCGGATTCCATCAACAACATCCTTGGCCGGGTCACTGGGAATGACGCCTCCAGCATCGATGGGTTGATTCGTTCCGAGATCGCGGGTGCCAACCTGTACCTGCTGAATCCCAATGGGTTTCTGTTCGGTGATAATGCGAAGGTGGATGTGGACGGGGCGTTTACGATCTCGTCGCGGGACCGAATCAATCTCGGCAAGGACGGAGTGTTCCTCGCGCGGCAGCCAAACAAAAGCGTGCTGACTGCTTCGTCACCGCAGGCTTTTGGTTTTCTCGGAGGCAACCCGGCGGGGAAGATTTCATTCGATGGTACGCGCCTGGTTACCAGCGAATCGGTCTACGTGGCCGGAGGTGAAGTCACGCTGAATGATGCCCGATTGGTTTCTGAGTCGAGCACCGGCGACTCCGGCGAAATAATCGTTGAGTCAGATGGAGTGACGATTCGCGAAGGCCAAATTCGGACGGAGTCCACAGCGGGTGATGCTGGTCGGGTCATTATCAGTTCCCGAAAGCCGGTGCTGATCGAGAATCCGAACGCAGCCCCGGACACCGGCGAGGGTCTGGATCGCGGTGAGTTCATCGACAACATTCGGAATCGCGACGTGGCGTTCGGGGATGAGACCGGTGTGTTGAGCTTGGCCAAGGGCGGCGGGAATACGGCTGGTATAACCATCGCCGCTCCGTCGATCACGATGAAGGGTGCCGGAATCTACTCGGTCACCTCGAAGAACGAGACGGGTGAGCTTGGCAATTCTGGGAACATTTCACTACGCACGGGCGCGGCAATCCTCGAACACGCCCGGGTGCAACTCGGCTCAGGCTTGTCAACCGAGCCGGCGGAAACGGAGATCAGTGTGTTGGCCCAAAACGGGATAAGCCTGTCCAAACAGAGCTACCTTTTCTCCGAGTCCGGGCTGAGCATTTCCGGCGGGGTAGCCATCGTCGAGGGGAGTCTGGTGGAGGCAGAGCAGTCCAAATTGACTCTCGGCGGCGGGATGAAGTTAAGTGCGAACAGTGTATGGAAAACCGATTCGCTGGAGATCGCCTCGCCGGTGCTGGAGGTGTACCGGAGCACGATCCAATACGAGGACGAGGCGGCCATCAGCCTGGCCCGGGACTTGAAGCTGGTTAACAACAGCGAGATTACCGGCAACATGCTCAAGCCAAGCACTCTGACTCTCACCGGTCGAAACGTCCTCGTAGGTGGGCGATCTCAGCTCGATGCGGGACTCGGAATCGACATGAAGTTGACCGGTGACTTTGATCTGTCAGGCGAGAGCCGTGTGCAGGTGGGAGTTGATCGTGTGCAGAATCCGGATTTGACGGTGAGCTTTCCTGAGGATCGGCAACTGGGATACCTAAATCTAAAGGCCCGCAGCGCCACCATCGCGGAAGGCGAATGGGAGAGTGATTTCAAACTGTTCACCCCGTACGGCGGCACGATGAATCTGGACATCGCGAACAACTTCGACATCGAGTCCAACGGCGAGGTTTACCTGACCGACTACGCGAAAAACGCTGCCAGCAAAATGACGGTGAAGGCTCGGAGCCTCTCGATCGACGCAGCCGGCTTGCGGGCCGACGAGATGGACATCGACGTGACCGGTTTACTGAAAATCGGGGAACCCAACGCCAATTATTCCAGTGGCATTTACGGCGGCCCGAAGGATCCCCGCTTGATTGATATCACGGCGGGAGACGTGCAGATGTTCGGCACCGGAGGGATCGTGCTTCAGAAGGACGGAGTCAGCGAAGTGTACCGGGGTGCAATCAAGCTCGACGTCACACGCAACCTGATTATTGACCGGAACACGATCAGCACTCGCGGCTATTACAAACACGACCATAACAATGTGGCAGTTGGGAGCATCGACATCACGGCAGCGAACATGCGCCTGCAAAACAACGCCAAGATAGATTTGCCCGCCGGGCTGGTGCCGGAAGGCGTCGAGGTGGGCGGTTTGAATGTCGATATCGACAGCATCCTGCAGATTAACAATTCCGCCATTTCCGCTTCGGTTGAGGGCGCGGCGTCCGACCGCGCGGATGTCTCCCTCTCGGCGACGATTCTCGAGTTGAACGGAGCCAAGCTCGAGCATGTCGGCTATTTTTCCGAGGTGTACAATCAGGGCGCGCGGTATCTGCGTGATGTCGACGAGCCGGTCTTTCTTTCCGGCCACGGCTCGATGTCGCTGAGCGCCGAGAGCATCCTCGTCGCGCGCACCGGCACACACATCGAGATGCACAACGGCGCATTGAAACTTGGCAGCCGGGAGGTCTTGTTGGACGGTATCTCCTTGGATTCGATCACCGACTGGCAGGCAGACGGTTTGGATACAGCGCTTGGCCTTTCGGTCAAAGGGGGACAGCAACTGGTCATCGCCAACAGCCGTCTGGGTAGCCACACGATTACCGGCGGGGCACATCACGAATTCGAGTTCGAGGCTCCTGTGGTTGAGTTCAGAAACAACCAACTGACCATGCTCGATGAGGTCGCAGGCGGTGCCGGTAATCTCTCACTACGCGGTGCCAACTCGGTAACAATTCAGGATTCTGAGCTGACCTCCATCGGGATGAACACGGTTGATCCGGCTGTGAACGGCAACGACATTCTAATCGAGGGCCGTTCGTTGATGGTGAAGTCGAGCGTGATCAACACCACGGTTCGCGGCGGTGGTGACGCCGGCACAACCAAGATCAATGCCACGGGGGCAATGCTGCTGACCGATAGCTGGATTGGCGGCGTCGATGCCCCGCTTGGCCAAGCGCAAAAGACGGCGATAGCGATCGACGATACCCTGGGTGATGCGGCGAACATTACCGGTGGCTTGATCGACAGTTCGTATGGCTTGGCCAAGGGCGAAAATATCTACTACAGCTTGGCCAAGCTGGAATTGCGAGGGGGCGACCGCTTGGCTTTCGGCGAATTGGGTGCCGACCAAAAACGGGTTCTGACCCGCGTGACCGGCGGCGAGTCGTCCGTGCTGGATGGTACGGTTGATCTCGGGGCCAAGCAGGGCGATTTGATCCTGATGAACCCAAGCGGGTTTACAGTCGGGCCGAACGCTCAGTTTGAGAGCGTCGGGGCGCTGACGCTTTTCACCGGGAGCTCGGTGGAGTTCGACGGTGGCAGCAGTGTGAATTTGCAAACTGCGGCTGATGCGTTGCCCGGTACGGCGCCGGTACGATTTGACGGAGGTGGCGCCGGTGCAATCGACGTCATCGGCACGACGCTTGGCCAAGCGAACCTGTCGCTCGTCGGCGGGGATGTGAGTTTCCGCAGCGGCGCCTCGGCGATGACCATCGACGGCTCACCATTACGCCTCTACGTCGGCAGTTTGAACCTCTCCGGAGGGAGCGTCGTCGGGACGTCCAGCCCGGAGGGGGGCATCGGCGGCACAATCCAGATTGAGGCTGACACGTTAAATTTGAATGCCGGGAATATCCGGACGGTCGCCTCGGGTGGGCAGGGCGGTGCGGTTGAAATTTCCGGTGGTTCATTCGTGGCAAATGGTGGAGTTATCGAGTCTCTTTCGTTTCCGGGAGCCACCGCCAATGGCAGGTCAGGGGCGGTTTCCATCTCGATGACAGATAGCATTCGCGGCACGCAAGGGGCGTTTGTCGATGCCTCCTCGTACGGTGACGGTGGTTTGTCGCCTGTTTCCCTGAGCGCACCCAGCGTAGTGTTGGATGGCCCGGATTTCGATCGCGCCAGCGGCGTGCAAATGATCGCCTATCAGGGGCCGACATCGTCCATTTTAATCGCCGGAGATCGAGTCTCTGCGCCGATGGGCCGGCTGATCAACGAGGCGCGCAACGACGCCGGTCTGGTTGTTGGAGAAGACTACGGTGCCATCTCGATCACCGGCCGTGACGTCAGCCTCGGACATAAGATCGATGATGGTTTGCCCAAGACGGTCGCCACCAGCCTGAGCTTTTTCACCCACTCAAAAAACAGTAGCCGCACCGGGGACATTCGCGTCTCCGCCGAAAACGATCTGAATCTTGGTGGCGTATCGATCCTTCAGGAAGGACTGCTGCTGGCCGGCAAGGGATTCGTTGAGTCCGGGCCGGTTGGGCGTGGTGGTGACGCACTGTTCAAGGGGCGTAACGTAATTGGTCAGGCGACCCCGGATCCGGTTCTCTGGTTCGACAGTCACTACACCGGCAACCTCACGTTCGAGGCGGAGGATCAGCTCACGCTTGGCCTGAGCCGGTTCATCTATGTCAACTCGGATCCTTCTGCGACACACGCCCTGACGTTTAAGGGCAAAAACATCTCGATCGGCTACGAGGAGCAGTTCAACCAAAACCGTTGGGGAACGAGCTTCCTTTTGGTGCATGACGACATCAAAAACACCTCGGCACCAAACCTTGTCATGCGTGCCGGCGAGTCGATACAGTTCCATCCCGGTTTCCAGACAAACGACGACTTTGACACCGTTGGCCCGAACAAGGGGATTCCGGGTGGACACGGCGTTTCGGCGGTGGACATTCAGGCGCAGGACATCGTGTTCAACGCATCCAAGCTCTCGCTTCACAGCAACTTTGAACACCGCATCGCGGCGACCGGTTCGATTCAATTCACGAAGGGATCGCAAGTTGAAATCTCCAATTCCGACACAGCGAGCCAGCCGGTCGTGAAGGGCTTAACGATCGAGGCGGGCACGCTGGAGATGGATGGCACGACCTATCTGCGAAGCTGGGGTGAATCCCGGTACGCGGCGGCTGACTTGGAGTTGAAGGCCGGGGCATTGAGGCTCGATGGCGCACGCGTATTCTCCGAGAGCTTCGCCACTGGCAGTGCCGGCAACATTCAATTGACCGCCGACGAGATTGAGTTGTCAAACGGTGCACGAGTGCAGAGTCTCATGCGAGCCGGCGGTGATGCCGGCAACATCGGCTTGGATGCCGGGCCGGCACGCTTGGCCGGCGCCGGAGCAATCCAAAGCGGCGTGGCCCTGCCCGGCACCGGGTTCAACCCCAGCAAGCATCAACCCGGCGCCCACGGCGATGCCGGCGACATCGCGATCAACGCCGGCACTGTGCGATTGGATGAAGGCAGTTCGCTCAGCAGTATGGCGCTGGATATTGGTCGTTCAGGCGACGTCTCTGTGACTGGCGACAACATCCATCTCGACGGTCGCGCCTACATTTCCAGTACCACTGACGCCACGCAATGGGCGGGACGATACGGGATTTTTGATTCGACTTACGATCAGGACATCGACCAAAACGGCAGCATCGCACTGACCGGCGAAAACGTGACCCTGACCGGCGGTGCCTACCTCAAGAGCACCACGCGGATGCCGCATCGACAGGCCGGCAGCATCGCACTTTCCGGCGGGCAGATTGACCTGACCGGAGGCAGTTCGGTCATCAGCAACACCGAGCCGTCTGCCATGATCGATGCCTGGCGCCAGCACTTGAAACTGACCGGGCCGGCCGGCTTTGGCGATGCCGGTGAGGTGACCGTCAACGCCGCCCATGTCAATATCACCGACAAGAGCCGCTTGGCCAGTGACAGCTTTACCGACGGCAACGCCGGTCGGATTGCCATCATTTCCGACGAACTCGCCATCACGGAAAACGGCCGGGTTTACGCCGGATCATTGAACGAAGGTGACGGCGGTGCGATCGAGATTGAGGCCGGGCAACTGCGCTTGGCCAAGCGCGGCGCAATCGTCGCCGACGTGCGCGATACCGGCGACGGCGGCACAGTTCAAATCAAGGCAGACGAGATGATCGTCGATGCCGCATCAGTTTACGGCAGCACGAGCGGAGAAGGACAGGGGAGCCGCGTGAAAATTGAATCCGGCGACCTGAGTCTGGCCAATGGCGGGCGAATCGAAAGCGCTGCATTCGGGCCTGGCCAAGCGGGCGAATTGGAGATCAACGCCGCGCGGGTGAGCATTGTGGGTGAGGGCGAGTGGTTCGATCCAAAGGACGTCGATGCCGAGCCAAGCGGGGAAATCGCCCGGAGCGGATTGGTCACCAGCACAGTGGCAAACGGCGACGCCGGCACGATCCATTTGACCACGCCCAACCTCGACCTCGACGCCGGCTTGATCGGCAGCGCCAGCACCGGCACCGGTGAGGCCGGCAGCATCAACGTCAATATCACCGGCGAGATGGTGCTGCAGAATGACGGGCAGGTCTCCGTCCGGTCGTCACAGGCTGATGGCGGCGACATCACCATCAACACCAGCGGCCACGTGCTCGTGGACAACAGTGAATTGAGTGCTTCGGCCAAGCAGGACGGCGGCAGCGTTCGGTTGTACGGTGACGGTAACTTTTTCTTCCGCGACGGCCGTATCACCGCCGAGGCAGGGCAGGACGGCGGCAACATTTTTGTCGAGGCACCGGAAACACTCGTACTCAACCGAGCGCGACTTTCCGCCAACGCCATCTACGGGCACGGCGGCTACATCCTCATCACCGCAGACGGATTTCTTCCATCGGTGGAAACCAGCATCACCGCCTCGTCCGAGTTTGGAGTCGAGGGCACGGTCGAGATTCGCACGCCCGACACCGACGTCGGCAGCGGGTTGGTCATCCTCCCCGAGTCACTCGTAAGTCGGAACATCAACCTTGCCGAACGGTGCGCCCTGCGCCTGTCCGGAGTCGTCAGCAGCTTTTTCCTCAACGGCGACGGCGGCATCCCCATCTGGTCTTCCCAAAGCTACCTCCCATCCCTCCTCGACAACGAATCCGAATAGCCCTACATCGGCTGTCTAAAAATCCGGAGGGACGAGCCTGCGAGTCCGCCCGCTTGGCCAAGCGGGGGAATATCGAACAAGGAATGTGACAAGGTAGGGACGGCTGTCCCAGCCGTCCTCAGTGGTTCGGGGTGCATTTGACAAACCACGGAATACACAGAATACACGGAAAGAGCACCCAAGGAGAGGGGACATTCCTGTCCCCTCATTGGCCGTTTGAAATTCTTAAGGGGACAGGAATGTCCCCTCTCCTGTAGCCAAGCGCTTGGATTTAGGGCGGCCGTGAACATCGTCCTTCCTTCGCCCTTGGCCAAGCGATGCAAAAAGGGGTTGTGTTAACTTTTAAAGTAATTAGAGTCTCCCTGTCTATAGCGATGAAAACGAAAAACATACAAAGGATTGGTGTCTTTGTTTGTTTCGTTGCATCCGTAGTCTGCGCGGGGGCGCAGGTGGTGGTGGATAACAG
>JAPPPH010000252.1 GCA_028817635.1 Verrucomicrobiales bacterium
GAGATGCGCCCCGGCAGTCATCATTTTATCGGTTACCTGCTCGACTCGAGTCGCCCGTTTTTCTCGCTGGCCAAGCGGTTGTTTGTGCCGAACCGGATCCGCGACCTGCATCTGCCCAACGGGGACGATGACCCGCTTGTGCTGGCGTCGATGACTTATCACGACTTTTTTGCCGGCACACAGACGCCGCGGTTTGACTACGAGTTTCCCAAGGGCGTGGCGTTGCGGTTGCCGGCGAACACCGGGCTCGACCTGAACACCCACTACGTCAATCGCAGTGAGGAGGCGTTCGAGGGCGAGGTGTACATGAACCTGCACACTATCGAGAAGACCGACGTCGAGCACGAGGCCAAGGTCATCAACTTCAACAACACCGATATCGAGCTGCCGCCCAACAAGGTCACCACCGTGACCCGCGACTTTCGCGCGACTGAAAAGATGAACATTTTTCAACTCTTCTCGCACTCACACGAAAAGTCGGTCGAGTTCCGTGCCGAGATCGCCGGAGGCAAGCGGGACGGCGAACTGCTCTACATTTCCTACGACTGGGAACATCCGCCGGTGATGAAGTTTGACCCGCCGCTGGTCGTGAAGCGCGGCGAGACGATCCGCCTCAAGGCCACATACGACAACTGGACCGACGAGACTGTCACCTTCGGCCTGCGTAGTACCGACGAAATGATGATTCTCTTCGGTGCCTACTACACGGACTAGGCCAGTCGGCCGGCCGGGCCACAAATTTCATTTTACAGGCGCCTGCTTTTCATTAGGCTGTCCCGCCCATGAAAAAACTCCTTTTGATGGCATTACTGGTGGCCCCGTTCGTGGCAGTCAACGCGGAACAGGCCAAGGGCAAAAAGAAGGGCGAGAAGGGCTTCGTCAGCCTGTTCGACGGCAAGTCGCTCAAGGGCTGGAAGGTTAACACCGAGAACCCCAAGTCCATCACGGTCAAGGACGGCAACATCGTCATCGATGGGCCGCGTGCACACCTGTTCTACGCCGGTGACGTCGCGGACGCCAACTTCAAGAACTTCGTTTTCCGGGCACAGGTCAAGACCTTTCCCAAGGCCAACTCAGGCATCTACTTCCACACCAAGTACCAGGCCAAGGGCTGGCCGGATGCCGGCTTCGAGGCGCAGGTGAACAACACCCACGGCGACCCGAAAAAGACCGGTGGCCTCTACGCCGTCAAGGACGTCAACCCGGCTCCGGCCAAGGATGGCGAGTGGTTCAACTACGAGATTCGCGTGAAGGGCAAAAAGATCACCATCAAGATCAACGGCAAGGTCACCTCCAGTTGGACCGAGGTACCGAACGCCCCGCACCTCAAGTCGATGCCCGGTCGCAAGCTCGGCAGTGGGACCTTCGCCCTGCAGGCGCACGATCCGCAAAGCGTCGTCCATTACCGCAACATCCGCGTCAAGCCGCTCAAGTAACGCGGCCGCGCGGCCGATCGCGGGTGAACATTCTCGACAAAATCGTCGCCCACAAACGCACCGAGCTCGGACACCTGCCCGACACGCCGGTGACGGTGGAAACTCTGCGCGCCGGGGTGGCCCAACACGGCCCCCGGCGCGATTTTATTGGCAGCCTGCTCCAGCCGCGCAAGGGCAACCTCGGCCTCATTGCCGAGGTGAAAAAAGCCTCGCCGTCCGAGGGCGTCATCCGTGACGACTTCGACCCGGTTGCCATCGCCAAGATCTACGAGGCCGCCGGGGCCAGCTGCCTCTCCGTGTTGACCGACCGCGAGTTTTTTCAAGGCTCACTCGACTACCTCCGCGCCATCCGTGAGGCCGTTTCGCTGCCGCTCCTGCGCAAGGATTTCATGATCGACGAGCGGCAGTTGCCCGAGGCGATCGAGCACGGAGCCGATGCCATTCTGCTCATCGTCGCCTGCCTCGACGACGAGACGCTGGGCCACCTGCACCGCTTGGCTACAGGGGCCGGTTTGGCCGCACTGGTCGAGGTGCACAACGAGGCCGAGCTGGAACGCGCCTTGGCCATCGACGCCCGCCTGATCGGCGTCAACAACCGCGACCTCACCACCTTCACCGTCGACCTCGGGACCACCGAACGCTTGGCCAAGCGCTTGGCCAAGTCTGGCGAAACCGAAAAAGTCCTTGTCGCCGAGAGCGGCATCCACACCCGTGCCGACGTTGAGCGCCTCGAGGCCTGTGGCTCCGACGCCATCCTTGTCGGCACCTCTCTCATGCGCCAACCCGACATCGCCGCCAAGGCCACCGAGTTACTAGGCTGACAGGGAGGGGCGAGCCTGCGAGTCCGTGGTTGGATTTTTTATGGCGCACAAGTTTTCTCCGATCAGGAACCCAATCGTTGTGTCGCCCCTTCGACGCTTGCGGATTCGCAGGCTTGCCCCTCCAACATAGCGCTTGGTTTTTTGGACTCATTGACCATGTAATATGACGATTGATTTCTGTTTTTGTGATTTATACAATTTCCCGTTATGAGCGATCCAACACAACCTGATAGCAACTCAAGGAGAGTGTTTTTGCAAAAGACTTCCGGCGCAATTGCCGGCGCAGCGGCAATGCAGACTCTTTCCTGTACGACTGTCACGGCCCAACCGAAATCAACGGAGGGCGAATTCAAACTGGGCGATTACAAGTTGGATTCCGGGGTGGTGCTCGCGGATGCCATCCTAGGCTACGAAACTCACGGTGAGTTGAACGCCGACAGGAGCAATGTGATATTATATCCCACTTGGTACACCGGGCGGCACATGGACAACCGCGCAGCGATTGGCGAGGGGCGGGCGTTGGATCCGGCAAAATATTTCATCATCGTTCCGGATATGTTTGGTAACGGATTGTCGAGTTCACCGACCAACACCCCGTCACCTCATGACCGAGGGCGGTTCCCGTTGACGACGACGTACGACAACATTCGCGCGCAAAAACGACTATGCGAGGAGGTTTTTGGGATTAAGAGAATCCGTTCAGTCGTCGGCTTTTCAATGTCAGCGCAACAGGCTTTTCACTGGGGTGCAGTTTATCCGGATATGGTGCAGTCGATCGCCCCGATTTGTGGGACAGCCAAGACTTCCCCGCACGACTGGCTTCATCTGGAAGGGATGAAACGGGCGCTGCAGGCCGATTCGAACTGGGCGGGCGGGGATTACGAGAAACCGCCCGAGGCCGGATTACGGGCGTTCCACACGGTATCGTGCGGCTGGTTTCTTTCGCAGACATACTTCCGAAACGGAAAGTATAAGAATTTCCTGGGAACCAAGGCGGAGACGGTGGCTGATTTCATCGAAAACGTCATCAGTCTGTTTTCGTATAATGATGCGAATAACCTGCTTGCCATGTTGGCGACATGGCAGAGTGCTGATGTGAGCAATCATCCGAAGTTCGGGGGCGACTTGGCCAAGGCGCTTGGGGCGATCCGATGCCCGGCCATGGTCATGCCGTGCGACAACGACCTGTACTTTCCGCCCGAGGACAACGAGATCGAAGTCTCGATGATGCCCAATGCCGAGTTCAGGTTGATCAAATCGGACGCCGGTCACTTGGCCGGTTTTCCGGGGTTTGACGCCGAGGCGGATGCGTTTGTGGATCAGGGAATCATAGATCTACTGAAACAGGTTTAATTTTTCACAGCTTGGCCAAGCGCTTGGTTATTCCGCCTTGCGCTTGGGTGTTGTCGCGGCCCAAGCTGGGTGGCCATCGAGTGGTTGCCCGTGTGACACTGGACGTCGCTGTCCGCCGTGAGTTTGACTACCTCGTGCCGGAGGAGCTGGAGCCCAGCGTCCACGAGGGCACGCGGGTCAAGGTGCCGTTCGGGCCGCGCGAGGTGATGGGTATGGTAACGGCGGTGCTTGACGAGTCGCCGCACGGCAATCTTCGCGAGATCATCAAGACGGTCGGCGGGCAGGCACTGGTGACGCCGCCGATTTTGCGCCTCGTGCGCTGGATCGCCGACTACTACTGCTGCGCCCCGGAGATCGCCATGAAGGCGGTGCTGCCGGACGCGGTACGCAAGGAGGAGGAAGGCTGGCGCGAACGGCTGTATGTCCGCGCACTGCCGCAACACGGCGAACCGCCCAAGCTGACCAAGCGACAGGAGGATCTCTGGACGATTGTGGAGGAGTGGCGCGAGTTGCCGCTGCAGGAACTGGTGCGCTTGGCCGGGACGACCTCGGCGACCATTCGCAAGCTCGAGGACAAGGGGCTGGTGAGCATCGCGCCGCAAATCTCCGAGCGCGACCCGTATGCGAAGGAGCACATTCTGCCGACGCAGCCGCTGGAGTTGAACGCGCAACAGGTGACCGCACTCGAGTCGATCGTGGAGTCGATGGAGCGCTTGGCCAAGCGGGACGACGACGAAACCAAGCCGGGTGGGGACAATGTATTTTTGCTGCACGGCGTGACAGGCAGCGGCAAGACGGAGGTGTACCTGCAGGCGATCGCCCACGCGCTTGGTCAGGGGAATGGCGCGATCGTGCTGGTGCCGGAAATCTCGCTGACGCCGCAGACGGTGGAGCGGTTCAAGGCGCGGTTCAGTCAGGGGCCGCAGCAGACGTTGGTAGCGGTGCTGCACAGTCACCTGTCGGCGGGGGAACGGCACGACGAATGGCACAAGATCCGGCAGGGCCGGGCGCGGATTGTGATCGGCGCGCGCTCAGCGGTGTTCGCGCCGGTGGAGCCGCTTGGCCTCGTGATTGTCGACGAGGAACACGAGCACTCGTACAAGCAGGAGGAGGCGCCGCGGTACAACGCCCGCGATCTCGCGGTGGTGCGCGGCCAGCAGGAGGGCGCGGCTGTGGTGCTCGGCTCGGCGACGCCGTGTATGGAGAGTTACCACAATGTGCAGCGCAAAAAGTACGGGCTGCTCTCGTTGACCGAGCGGGTGGACAACATCCAGATGCCGATCGTGCGCGTGATCGACATGCGCAGCGCGGCGCGCAAGGAAAAGGGTGTTGGGATTTTTTCGCCGCAACTGCGCGAGGCGATCCTACAGCGGCTCGAGAAAAACGAGCAGGTGATGCTGTTCCTCAACCGGCGTGGTTGGTCGAGTTCGTTGCAGTGCCCGGAGTGCGGTTTCGTGGCGGAGTGCCCGAACTGCAGCGTGTCGCTGACGTACCATCGCGCGGCACAACAGTTGATGTGCCACATCTGCGGCCACATCGAGGCGGCTCCGAAAAAGTGTCCGCAGACGGAGTGCGGCAACGTGGCGATCCGGTTTTCCGGGCTGGGCACGGAGAAGGTCGAGGCCGCGCTGGAGAAAGGTTTCCCCTCGGCGCGCGTCAAGCGGATGGACTCGGACACGCTCAAGCGCAAGGAGGATTACCGCCGCATCCTCGGCGATTTTCGCACCGGAAAAATCGACATCCTCGTCGGCACGCAGATGATTGCGAAAGGGCTGCACTTCCCAAACGTGACACTGGTCGGGATCATCCACGCCGACCTGAGTCTGCACATCCCGGACTTCCGAGCGGGTGAGCGGACGTTTCAACTGCTGACGCAGGTGGCGGGTCGCGCCGGGCGTGGCGAAGTCGAGGGCGAGGTGTACGTGCAATCATTCACGCCGTTTCACCCGGCGATCCAGTACGCGCGCCGCCACGATTACGTCGGATTTTACGAGCAGGAAATCGAGTTTCGGCAGCAGTTGAACTACCCTCCGGTGGGGCGCGTGGCGTTGCTGACACTTCGCGGTCGCAGTGAGGACCGGGTGAAGTTTGTCGCCGACCATCTGCGCAGAGAAATGGACACGGTGGCCAAGGAATTGGGTGAAGTGGTGGTGGCCGGCCCGGCGCCGGCGCCGCTGTTGCGCGCGGAGAATTTTTATCGCTACCAGATCATGCTTCGCACCTCGCGCATGCCGCAGTTGAGCCGCAAACTGTCGGCGTTGCGGGAGACGTTTCAGATTCCGGATGACCTGCGGCTGGTCATCGACATCGACCCGATGTCGCTCAGTTGAACGAAAAAAACGAATGAGCAAAAAAACGAACAGTGCCCTTTCCGAGCTGGGCCGGCGGACATCGGCCCCGCCGATCTCATGGTTGATGCGGATCAAGCTCGAGCGACCGAAATTGGTCTCGCTGGCGGCCGGCTTCACCGACAACGAGTCGCTGCCGTTGGCCGGGAGTCGGCGCCTGATGAACGAACTGCTTCGTGACCAAGCGCTTGGCCAAGCGGCGTTGCAGTACGGCTCCACCGCGGGCGACGACGCGTTGATCGAGCGTTCGGCCGGGCGCATCGCGGAACTCGACGGCATTCCGCTTGGCCAAGCGGCGGCCAGCTTGGCCAAGCGCCTGATCGTCACCCACGGTTCGCAGCAGTTTCTGTATCTTCTGACCGAGGCGCTGTGCGACCCGGGCGACATCGTGCTGGTGGAGGATCCGACTTATTTTGTTTACCTCGGCATCATGCAGAGCCGCGGGCTGGCTGGGCGCGGCGTACGGATGAACCGCGACGGCATCGACCTCGGCCACCTCGAGCAGGTGCTGGAGTCGCTCCGCCGCTCGGGAGAATTAAAGCGGGTGAAGATGCTTTACCTCGTGTCGTACTACCAAAACCCGACCGGCCGCTCGACCGCGTTCGCCGTCAAGCAGGGAGCGCTTGAGTTGCTGCGCAAATACGAGCGCGCGGCCGGGCATCCGATTTACCTTTTGGAGGATGCGGCGTATCGCGAGCTTGGCTTTGCCGGAGAACCGGCGCCGTCCGCGTTGACGGTTGGCGGAGCGGCGGAGCGGGTGATCTATTCCGGCACGTACAGCAAGCCGTTCGCGACCGGTGTGCGGGTGGGGTTCGGTGTGCTGCCGGAGGCGTTGCTCGACCCGGTTTTGCGAATCAAGGCCAACCACGATTTCGGGACAAGTCACCTGATCCAAAAACTTGTGCTCAAAGCGCTTGAGTCCGGCGAGTACGTGAAAAACCTGAAAAAAGTGCAGGCGCGTTACCGGGCCAAGGCGGGGGCGATGACAGCTGCGATCAAGGAGTTTTTCCCCGGCTCAGTCGATTGGGAAAAACCAGAAGGCGGCTTGAACGTCTGGGCCGGGCTACCGCGCTCGACGAACACCGGGATGAAGTCCCGTTTTTTCAAGCGCGCCCTCGAGCAGGATGTCCTCTATGTGCCGGGAAACCTTTGCTACGCGGACGACGCCACCCGCCGAAAGCCAAGCCATGAGATGCGGCGAAGTTTTGGAG
>JAPPPH010000402.1:0-1739 GCA_028817635.1 Verrucomicrobiales bacterium
TGGGCTAGAGTTTGGCCAAGAGGTGATTTTGGTTTTTGATGTGTCTTATCAGGGGGTTGGTGTCGTTACCTTTTTCTGGGCTGGCCTTGATGTGGAAACGGGCGGTGGTTTCCGGCACCCAGTGATCAGCGGTGATAAAGAATTCCCGCTCAGTTTGGCCCTCGACGATCAGCAGTCCGTTCAGCCCTATGTTGTCAACGTAGACGCCGTGCGGGAGGTTGCGGCCTGCGTCATGGCTACCCAACTGAATGCGCCCGTTGAATCCGTTCCGTTCCACCTTCACCCGGGCCGAGATGGTTTCGCCTGGGGCGATGGTAAATTCCAGCGGCTCGGTGAATGTGCCGGTTTCGACTGCGCCGCTGGTGTTGCTGGTCACCTGCACGAGCAGTTTCGGTTTGCCGAGCGGCTTGATGTTGGAGAGTTTGCCAATTTCACGGATGACTTTTTTTCCGCGAACGGTTGCCGTGGCGGTGACGGTCACGAAGTCATTCTCCGGCATAGCCGCGTCGGCGTCGGCATGGATTGAGCCGAACGCCCGCTGCTGTTCCGCCTCGATAATAATGGGCGTGCTGATGTGAAACCCAGCGGGGGCATTGCTGATGTCCAGCCGGATGGGTCCGTTGAAGTTGTCCTTTCGTTCGACGCTGAAACTAAACTCACGGCCGCTTCCCTTGGGGACACCGTCAGAGAAGCCGCCGATGCTGACCTTGAAATCAGGCTGACGCGGTCGGATCGCAAGCGTGTACTTGAAGTCGCCGCCCTGAAATCCGCGCACATCGCTGACCCTTGCCAGATACTCGCCATCCGCCGGGGCGGTGAAGGTGAGCTTGGAGTCGCGGCCCAGCCGGCGCTGGCTTTCGTCATCGTTTTGATAGTAGACCGGGAAAGTCGGCAGTCCGTTGGCGATCTCCGGTTCGCCCTTGGCCAAGGGCTCGACAATGTAGGCCGGTTGGCCAAGCGGATGGGCGAGCGGCGTTGTGTCGAAGTAGCCGTGTCGGTTGCCGCTGCCGGGGTAGACGATGTAGCCGCTGTCCGGGCCGCGCGGGTAGAGCCACAGCTTCACGACCTCGCCGTTGACGTAGAGCAACTGGTTGAGCGTCATCTCGTCCCACTTGAACAGGCGAAAATCGTTTGAGGTGTTGGAGTCCTTGCCTCGGAAGGTCAGCCAGCTTTCGCGGACGGCCTTTAGGCGGACACGTTCGATTGGATTGCCATCGGCATCGAGCACCTCAAGTTTTGTGTCGATGGGTGACTTACTGCGGGCGGCGTTGGTCTCGAGTACCCACTCCTCACCGGCCTTAGCTTGAAAACGAAACAGGTCAGAATCGATGCCTTGTTTCCCGTGGATCATCCCGGTTACAACAGCCGGCAGCGAAATCGCCATGGCTTCGGCCGGGAGATTGTTCGGTTCCTTTTCTGCCAACTCAATCGGCTTGGCTTCGCTTGGCTCGACTGCCTTGGCCTTGGCGTCCGCCTTGGCCAGAGAGTTTGTGCGCTTGGCCAAGCGGAGACCGATTTTTTCAGTCGAGCCGTCCATCCGGCCGATATGCAGCGCTTGGCCATCTGTGCTGAACACCAACGCCGAGACCACGTCCGGTTGGCTGCCGATCGTCTGTAGCGGCTCGAGTGTGGGGAGCGACCAAACTTTGTCCGTCCGATCAGCGGAAGCCGTGGCCAGGCGCGTGCCGCTTGGGTCGATCGCGAGATCGGTAATCTCGTCCTCGTGCGCGAATCGTACC
>JAPPPH010000402.1:1749-7165 GCA_028817635.1 Verrucomicrobiales bacterium
CCGCTAACCCAGCGCCACAGTCGAATCTGTTTGTCCGCTCCGCCGGCGATGACGTAGCGGTTGTCGGGCGTAAAGGCGGTGAGGAACTGTTCGCCGGTCGGTTGGCCAAACGTGTCGAGGCGTTGGCCGTCCGAGGTGTTCCAGAGTTTGACGGAGGAGTCGCCGCCTGCACTGGCGATGACACGTCCATCCGGGCTGAATGCGATGCCGTAAACGGCGCCGTTGTGCCCCTTGAGTGTGCGGAGCCGTTCGCCGGATGCGGGATCCCAAAGTTGGATGATGCGGTCGTACCCTGCCGTGGCCAGTTGGTTGCCGTCCGGTGAAAAGGCGATGCCGTAGAGCGCGTCGCGATGGCCGGTGAGGTCACGGAGTTTTTTGCCGGTTTCGAGGTCGAACAGCGTGGCGACTCCGTTGAGCCCCGGTGTGCCGCCGGCAACGGCCAATGTTTTGTTGTCCGGCGAAATCGTGATGGCATTGACCTTGCCAGAGATGCCGTCGAACATTTTGTCGCCAATCTGGACCCTGCTGAAGCGGCCGATTGCGAGTTGCCCGTTTTTGCCAATGGCCATCGCGGTGACGGGGCTGAGCGCATCACCGCCGGCTTCGATATCCGGGACGTTGAGATTGGCGAGGATCGACCGATCGTCAGCTGGCGGTTTCGCGCCTTGATCGATCCAACGCAGGAGCGTGTCGATCTGATCCGGGGAGAGTTGTGGCTCCCTGCGGGGCGGCATGTACGGCTTGGCCTGTTTTGTGATGACCTTGGCCAGCAGCGACTCAGCGCGATCCCCGGCCTTGATGGGTGTCCCGTTTTCGCCGCCCTTCACCAAAAGTTGAAATGTCTCGACGGAGAGTTCTCCTTCGAGATCGTCGTTGTTGTGGCAACCGACACAGTACTCGCGAAGGATGGGCGCGACGTCGCGATGAAAATCAACCGTTTCGGCAAGGGCCGGGACGGCAATGGCTGAGAGGAAAAGTGTGTTCAGGAATTTCATGGCTCAGTGCTGGAACAGGAATTCGCGGCTGGTCATCAACGCCCAGAACAAATCCTCGATGGCAGCCCGGCGCTCTGTCTCGGGCGTGCTGTCGAACATCGCGATTAGCCGTTTCCGTTCGCCATCGCTCGGCGGGCGGGAGAGGCAGAGTAGGTAGGTTTCCTCGATGATTTCCTCGTCGCTTTGGGGGATCATGACGTTTACACAGCTTTGTTCGCTGCGCAGGTTGCTGTTGAGCGTGTCGCCGTTGGAGAGATGGAGCACCTGTACCATGCTGGGCTTGTTGGAACGCTCGCATTCGCAGGTGATCTCGCGTTCGTTGCGTCCGAAGGTCTTAAGAAAATAGGACGTCACGGAGGAGTCAAACAACTGCAGCGCGCGCGTTCCGTCGCGGTAAAAGTTCGTTCCCTGCGTGCTGCCGTCGGCGAGCGTGATTTTGTCGTATTTGGGTGATATGCGGGTGATCGAGGTGATGGCATCCTGCAGCACTTCCGCCATCAACCGGCGTGGGTAGTAGCGCGAATAATATTTTTGATCCCCCATGTTTTCCGGGAGCGGCGCGCTGGTGCGCTGGTAGGTTTCACTCTGCAAAATGAGCCTCATGAGCGCCTTGAGGTCGTAGCGATTCTCGACAAGGTGGGCCGAGATCGCCTCGAGCAACGGCTCGTTGGAGGCCGGGTTGGAGACGCGCAGGTCGTCGACCGGTTCCACGATGCCGCGCCCGAAAAAGTTGGCCCAGACTCGATTTGCGATGGAGCGGGTGAAGTACGGATTCTCGGGGGCGGTCAGCCACTCGGCCAGCGCCTCGCGGCGGTCTTCCGGTGAGTCGCTTTCGATCGCCTGGCCATCGAGCGGTGCCGGCGGTTGGGGCTTGCCGGTGCGCGGCTGAATCAGGTCGCCACGGTTGGCAATGAAAAGCGTCCTTGCGCCATTGCCGCTGCGGGCATCGCCGCCCCAGCCCTTGGCCCGCACGCGCGCGAACAGGTTGGCAAACGAGTAGTACTGGTCGTTCGTCCATTTTTCCAACGGATGATTGTGGCACTTGGCGCAGTTGATCGAGAGGCTCATGAACGCTTGGCTGACATTCTCCGCCATGGTCTCGGGATCCTGATGAACAGAGTAAAAATTCGTGGCCCCGTTTTTCATCGTGTCACCCCGGGCCGAGACGACCTGCCGCACGATTTGATCCCACGGGGTGCCTTTTTCCATCTCGCCGCGCAGCCATTGATAGTACGACTTGAGCGCGTCGGGGCGGAGCTTGCGGCCGCTGATCAAAAACAGGTCGGACAGCCGGTAGGTCCAGTAGTCGACGAACTCCGGCTGGGCGAGCAGAGACTCGATCATTGCGTCGCGCTTGGTTTCCGACGGATCAGCGAGAAAGGCCCGGGTGACCTCGGGTGTCGGGAGCATACCGACGACGTCGAGGTGGACTCGGCGGATGAATTCGCTGTCGGAACTCCTCGGCGACGGCTTGAGGTTTAGCCGGCGCAACTGGCCAAGCACGGAGTCGTCGATCACGTTGCGGCGCGGCGTCTGACTGTAGACCTCGTCCGGGATGTCGCTTGGCCAAGGGGAGGTAATTCGGGCCAACGCGATTTGCCCCGAGTACCATGCGGTGACTGCGCCCTCGCCGTGGCCGATAACCTTGGCCAAGCCGGTGGCTTCGTCCACCTCGGCTACGGTCGCATCGGTCGAGGCGAACCGCGCCCAGCGGGTGACATCGCGCTCGGTGCCGTCACTGAAAAACGCGCGAACAGTCAATTGCTGCGCTCGGCCTTTTTTCAACTGGGAAAGGGTGGGGGACATTTCGACGCGCTCGATCGTTGGGTCGCCGTCGCTTGGCCCGGGCGCACCCTGCTGAATCCAGCGTGTTAGGATCCGGTACGCCTCGGAGCTTTCGTGCAGCACCTTGCCGCCCTTGTGCCGGACGGCTGCGGACGGCTTGGTGACAAACAGGCTGCTTGCCGGTGCGGCGAACTCGATGCGCCGGCCCCGGTTTTCCCGGGTAATGTTGTAATGGTCGGTGGCCGGGTCGTAGGCGTTTAGGCTGAGCCGGAATCCGCCCTTGCCGGCCAGTGCGCCGTGGCAGCCGCCACCGTTGCAGCCTGCCTTGGATAACACCGGCAGCACGTCGTGCCGAAAGCTCAGTTTGCGATCGTCCTCGGCCGCGGCCGGGCGGGTCAGCGCGAGGAACAACAGCGCGTGACCAAGTGCAACTCGTGATCTCATGCGAACAGTTCCTTGATGGGTTCGTTGCCAAAGTCGACCAGCGGGAAGGGGCGTCCGCTTGGTCCGGGGAGGGTGGCCCCGGGGTTGAGGCCGAGGCTGTGAAAGATCGTCGCCACGACGTCGCCCGGTTCCACCGGTCGCTCGGCCGGGAATCCGCCGATGGGATCGCTTTTGCCCACCACGCGTCCGCCCTGTACGCCACCGCCGGCGAAGGAGCAGGTAAAACATTGCGGCCAGTGATCGCGTCCACCGGCGGGGTTGACCTTGGGCGTGCGCCCGAACTCCGACAGGGTGGTCACCATCGTGTCGTCGAGCAGGCCGCGCTCGTGCAGATCCTCGATCAGCGCGCTGTAGCCCTGGTCGTACATCGGGGCAACCTGTTCCTTCATCTGCTTGACGGAGATGAACGGCTTCGAGCCGTGGATGTCCCACGAGAGTTGATCGAAGACGGTGAGGAAGCTGTTGATCGTGACCATGCGGACGCCGTTTTCGACGAGGCGCCGGGCAAGCAGGCAGCACTGGCCAAAACGATTCATGCCGTAGCGTTCGCGCACTGCCGGTTTTTCCTTGGTAATGTCGAACGCGGCGCGGGCCTGTTCGCTGGTCATCATGCGGAAGGCGGAATGAAAACTGTCGTTGAGCAATCGGGCGTCCTCGCGGGCCTCGAAATTTTTCACCGCACCATCGACGATTTCGCGCATCTTTCGCCGTCGATCGAGTCGCGCAGCCCCGATCTGGTCGGGCGGCAGCAGGTCGGGCACCTTGAAATCCTTCTGCGCCGGGTTGGCGTTGAGGGCGAACGGGTCGTGCGCCTTGCCGAGGAAACCGCCGGCCTGACCGTTGGGCATATTGCCGCCGCCGCGCCCCATCAACTCCGGCAGCACGACAAACGGCGGCAGGTCGCTCTTGCGGCCCAGCAGGTAACTGGCCACCGCCCCGGCGTGCGGAGTCTGGATGCCGCCGGTGAAGCGTCGGCCGGTCTGCATGATCTGCCAGCCGGCATCGTGTACCGCCGCGCCGCCGTGGTGAACCGTCCGCACGAGCGAAAACTTGTCGGCAATCTTCGCGTGCCGGGGGAGAATCTCCGAGATGTCGATGTCGGGAGACTTGGTGCGGATCGGCTTGAACGGCCCGCGGATCTCCCTCGGTGCATCCGGTTTCATGTCCCACAAATCGAGGTGACTGGGAGCGCCGAGATTGAAGATCATGATGCAGGCGCGGTTGTCGTGCCCCGGCCGGACGGCGCCGGCCTCCTTCGCGGCCAGCAGCTGCGGCAGCGACAACCCGGCCGCGCCAAGCGCGCCGACCTGCAGAAACTCCCGGCGTTTCAGGTGACTGCCCCCGCAGATGGAGGCCTGTTCTTCAGCCAAAAAATCAAACATAACGTAAAAAAGTGGAGCGACAATCAAGCCGCGAAGTGAACCCGGGAAGAGTAACGTTTCGCCGCAAAGATGCACGACGAAAACGGTGGCGGATTGACAAAGCCCCGCGTGGCTGCAATTTCATCCGCACCGAATGATGAACATGATGAAATTCAAGACGACGTCGCTCGCATTGGCCGGCGCCCTAACTTGGCTCGGGGGCATGGATGCGGTTGAGGCCAAATCCAAGGCGCGTCCCAATATTCTATTCATTCTTGCCGATGACCTTGGCTGGAAGGACTTGAGCAACGAGGGCTCGAAGTACTACGAGAGCCCGCACATCGATCGCATCGCGCGCGAGGGGATGAAGTTCACCCGTGGTTATGCGGCGTGTCAGGTCTGCAGTCCGTCCCGTGCCAGCATCATGACCGGCAAATACCCGACCAATCACGGTATCACCACTTGGATCGGCGACCGCGCCGGGGAGGCTTGGCGTGGTACGCGTCGTAATGACACGCATCTGCCCCCCGAGTACGATCGCGCGCTGCGAGCCTCCGAAATCACGCTGGCCGAGGCGCTGCGGGAGCAGGGCTACAAGACCTTTTACGCCGGCAAATGGCACATCGGTGGCAAAGGTTCCTGGCCGGAGGATCACGGGTTTGACATTAACAAAGGCGGGTGGGATGTCGGCAGCCCGCGTGGCGGCTTTTTCTCGCCTTGGATTAATCCGACTCTTGAGTCCGGTCCGCCGGGCGAGTCGCTGCCAATCCGCTTGGGCAACGAAACCGCCAAGTTTATCTAGGCGCACAAGGACAAGCCGTTTCTCTCCTT
>JAPPPH010000034.1 GCA_028817635.1 Verrucomicrobiales bacterium
CTTATTCGGGGTAGAGTATCGCGATGGTGAAAAATACGGTGTCCAGGATGGAGGGTACATTTTTAGGCCAGACAGAAAACAGGCGGTGGTCGGGAGTTTCGTGGCCGAGCGACTGGGATTAAAGGTCGGCGATAAGATTCACCCTTACCATGGGCTCACTTTTGATGAATCTGCAAAGCATGACGAAACATTTCTCGTTACAGGGATAATGAAGCCCACAAACACCCCTGGGGATCGTGTCAGATGGAGACAGATTAAAGGGATGCAGAACATGGAGGGGCACGAAGCTGAGTTGTCTACTGAGGTCAGTGCGGTGTTGGTAAAATTAATCAGCAACACTCAGACGCCGGTGATGGCTAAGCAGATCAACAAGCAGGGCAGTGTAATGACTTTCGCCGGGCCGATCGCCATGATCGTGGCTCAGCTTTTCAACAAGATCGCCCCGATGGAGATGATTCTGCGCTGTGTTGCCTTGCTGGTGGCGCTCGTTGCGGCCGGATCAATTCTCGCGAGCATTTACAACTCAATGAACGAGCGTCGGCGGGAGATTGCCATTCTGCGGGCATTGGGGGCTCGCCGGGGCACGGTTTTTGGCGTCGTGATTCTGGAGTCGAGCAGCATCGCAGCACTGGGAGCCTTGGCCGGATTCGTGGTGTATTTTATCATCATGTTCGTTGCTGCCTGGTACATTCGTACTGAGACTGGGATTGTTTTGGATCCGCTGGAGCCTCAGTGGGTCATGCTCTGGGCACCGTTGGCCATGCTGGTGTTGGGTGCTTTGGCGGGCATCGTCCCAGCCGCGAAGGCTTACAGCACGAACGTGGCCGCGAACCTGATACCCTCTTCATGAAAAAATTAAGCTCGAAGATTCTGTTTTTCGTCGGCGCCCTGGTCGCGCTTGGCCAAGCGGGTTGCGGTGGGGACGCTCCTGCCGATCATGGCCATGACCACGCGCACGATGAGCCTCATCATCATGAACCGCCTCACGGTGGCGCCGGGGTGACGCTTGGCAACGAGGACGCGCATATTGAGTTTTTGGTGAATGCCGAGGCTGGGACGGTGACCGCCTGGTTTTACAAGCCGCATATGGCGAATTTCCTCCGGATGAAACTGGAGTCGTTCGAGGTCTTGGCCAAGCGGGAAGGGGGCGAGGCCAAATTGTTGTTCGAAGCCGTGGCCAATCCGCTCACCGGGGAAACCGTGGGAGATACCTCGGAATTCCTAGCCAAGGCGGACTGGCTGGGCGAGGCCGAGACGTTTGATGCGATCTTGCCAGAGATAACCGTCCTCGGCAAAGTCTATCGAAACGTGGCGTTCAATTATCCAAAAGGGAATTAAGATGCGAAAGCAGGACAATACGGCAGTATGGAAGTGGCTTGCCATGAAGGCAGTCGTGCTGGCTTTGGTGTGCCTGGCTGCGTACGTGGTTTTTATCAATCCTCCCGAGCGACAAGCAGAGGGGCCTGCCTTGACGCGGGAGCAGCTCGATAGTCAAAGTGATGTCATCACCGAGTTGGCGAAAGCCGAACCGGAACAGGTTTTTGAGGTGACCGGGCCTGAAACCAATGCTCCGCCGGTGTCCGTACCTCCGTTGCTTGAAAAGCTTCCAACGCAGTCGGAAACGACCAACTTGATTACTTTTGCAGAAGATCCTGCAACGGAGACGAACCTCATCGAATTGGCGCCGCCCGTGGAGGAATTGCCTCCGCTGCCGGAAGAGATTGACGGCTACAAAACGGTGACGTTCGACAAGTTGGCTTCATTTGCCTACGAGGTGCCATTGGATCCGGTGACAAACAAGGTCGAACTGGCCAAGCTCAATGCGCAAATCCCGGACGGCATCAAACAGTTCGATGAAAAGCCCGTGGCCATCCGTGGCTTCATGCTTCCCCTGAAGGTTGAAAACGGCAAGGTAACCGAGTTGTTGATCATGCGCGACCAGTCGATGTGCTGCTTTGGTACCGTACCAAAGATCAACGAGTGGATCAGCATCAAGATGGAGGGCGACGGAGTGGAGCCGATCATGGACCAAGCCGTGACGCTAATGGGTCAGTTGAAAGTGGGCGAAGTGCTGGAGAACGATTATCTTGTGGGGATTTATGAAATGCTGGGCGACAAGATGATCGGCCCGCTGGATCTCTAACCGGGCAGGCTCGCCCGCGGCGAAAAGAGCATGGAGCACCGGGCGGATATCGCGATTGTTGGGGGAGGCTTTGGTGGAGCGCTCATGGCGATGGTCGCCAGTCGATTGGGGCACTCGGTGGTACTCATCGAGAGAGGATCGCATCCAAGATTCGCGATTGGTGAGTCTTCCACGCCGCTGGCGAATCTGTTTTTACAGCAAATTGCTGAGCAGCATGATTTGCCTCAACTGCTTCCGTTTCGCCGCTGGGGGGAATGGCAGCGTGAATATCCGGGGATTGGTTGTGGGTTGAAGCGGGGGTTTTCTTTTTTTCATCACACCCTTGGCCGGAATTTTTCCGACGACGAAAAGCGACAACGCCAATTGCTCGTTGCGGCTAGTCCGCGGGATGAGGTTGCCGATACGCACTGGTTTCGTGCTGATTTTGATCAGCATTTGGTTGGGGAAGCCCAGCGACTCGGTGTGAGGTATTTTGAACAAACCGAGCTGACCGAGTTTTGCGAAACTAAGGACTCAGTCACATTGTGCGGCAAGCGGGAGGGTGAGCCTGTCGAGTTTCGAGTTGGTTTTGTCGTGGATGCCACCGGGCCTCGCGGGTGTCTATTTCGATTGCTCGGCTTGGCCAAGCGTGAATTGCCTTTAATGCCGTCAACGGGTGGGTTGTTTGCGCATTTCCGAAATGTCAGCGCTTGGCCAAGCGCGGAAGACACCCCCTATCCTGTCGAGGATGCGGCAGTGCATCATGTGTTTGATGGCGGCTGGGTTTGGGTGTTGAAATTTAACAATGGCATCACGAGCGCCGGAGTCGCAGCGAACGAAACACGAGCGAAGTCATTGCGGTTGGGCGAGGGGCGCGCCGGCTGGGATTGCTTGATGGATCAGCTGCCGTCATTGGCAAAGCAGTTTTCCGGTACAACACCTGTAAACGATTTTGTCTTTGCCCGTACGCTGTCCTTCAGCACTGGCGACATCGTGGGGAAGCGTTGGGCACTGCTGCCCTCGGCGGCGGGGTTTGTGGATCCATTGCTATCGACCGGTTTCCCGCTGACGCTGCTTGGCATCCAGCGCTTGGCCAAGTTGCTGGGTGCTTGGCCAAGCGAGACTGAGTTGTCGAGGTATCGATGCAAGACACTTGCCGAGTTGGATCAGGTTTCCCGCTTGGTGGGTGCGCTCTATGCGAGCATGGATGACTTTGAGTTGTTCACTGCGTTGACCCAGCTTTATTTTGCTGCGGTCAGTTTTTCGGAAACGGCGCATCGCTTGGCCAAGCCGGAGTTGGCGGGATCATTTTTACTTTGTGATCGTACGGCGTTTGGCCAGGCAACACAGGAAATCTGCGAAGCGGTCGTGAAGGGGGCCAGACGGAATGAGGTGCTGGCGAAAATCGCCGCTACGATTGAGCCGATCAATGTCGCCGGCCTTGCGGATCCAGCCAAGCGCAACTGGTACCCGGTGGATTTAGACGATCTATTTGGTGCGGCCGCCAAGCTGGATTCAACTGAAGCGGAAATTCGGGAGATGCTTCTGCGTGAGCAGTTGCTATAGTTACCGCCGATGAGTTGGTTGATGGTGGCATTGGGTGGTGCGCTTGGGAGCGTGGGGCGTTACGGGGTCGGGCTGGCGCTGACACGGTATGAGGCGTTTCCGATTGCGACATTGTTGGCCAACATCCTTGGTTCGTTGCTCATCGGCGTTTGTGCGGGAATGTTCGAGGGCGATCAAAAGGGACGGCCGGCTGCGCTGTTTCTGATGATTGGATTTTGTGGGGGCTTCACCACGTTTTCCGCGTTCAGCCTGCAGACGCTCGACTTGATGCAGCAGCAGGCGTGGTTGAAAGCGGGAGGAAACGTGGTGCTGTCGGTGGCGGGGTGTCTGCTCGGCACATGGCTGGGTTTTCTCCTCGGCCAAGCGGTCAAAAAAAGCGCCTGAGCCAATTTTTCGGGAAGATTCGACGCCGGGAGCGGCTTGGTTTACATTCCCGCCACTTGGATGCCAAAGCGCACTGACATCAACACCGTTTTAATCATTGGTGCCGGCCCGATCATCATCGGCCAGGCCTGCGAATTCGACTACTCCGGCACACAGGCGTGCAAGGCGTTAAGGGAGGAGGGCTACCGCGTGGTACTCGTTAACTCCAACCCGGCGACGATCATGACCGACCCGGAGTTTGCAGATCGGACGTACATCGAGCCGATCACGCCAGAGACGGTCGAGAAAATCATTGAGATCGAAAAGAAGGAGATCGAGAAAAGCGGCACCGAGGGCAAGTTGGTATTGCTGCCGACGCTCGGTGGGCAGACGGCACTCAATACCGCAATGTCGCTCCATCGGGCCGGCAAGCTGGACGAGTTGGGTATTGAAATGATCGGAGCCAACGCGGATGCGATCGAGCGAGGTGAGGATCGACAGGCGTTCAAGGATGCCATGTTGCGGATCGGCCTTGATGTGCCATCCAGTGGCGTGGCCCATACACTGGATGAGGCACTGGAGATCGCCGAGCAGATTGGTTCGTTTCCGTTGATCATCCGTCCGGCGTACACGCTGGGGGGGACCGGTGGTGGCATCGCCTACAACCGCGATGAGTATGAGGAGATGATCAAGCGTGGTCTTGATCTCTCGCCGGTGACCGAGGTGCTGGTGGAGGAATCGCTGCTCGGCTGGAAAGAGTACGAGATGGAGGTCATGCGGGATCGCGCCGACAACTGCGTAATCATCTGTTCGATCGAAAACTTTGACCCGATGGGGGTTCACACGGGTGACTCGATCACTGTGGCTCCGACGCAAACGTTGACCGACAAGGAATACCAAATCATGCGCGACGCCTCGTTTGCGGTGATCCGTGAGATCGGCGTCGAGACGGGTGGGTCGAACATTCAGTTTTCCGTCAACCCGGAGAACGGCCGGATGATCGTCATTGAGATGAATCCGCGTGTGTCACGTTCTTCAGCGCTGGCTTCGAAGGCGACCGGTTTTCCGATTGCCAAGTTTGCGGCCAAATTGGCGGTGGGGTATTTGCTCGAGGAAATTCAAAACGACATCACCCGCGAGACGCCTGCCAGTTTTGAGCCGACCATCGATTACTGCGTGGTGAAGATCCCGAGATTTGCGTTCGAGAAATTCCCCGCAGCCGACCCGACGCTGAACACGCAGATGAAATCCGTGGGAGAGGCGATGGCGATCGGGCGAACGTTTAAGGAGTCACTTCAAAAAGCGTTACGCTCGCTAGAGATTGGTCGCTCGGGGCTGGGTGGTGATGGCAAGCCGTGGCGGATCGGGCATGAGGTTTACGGAGACCGCGACATCCTGCCCCGTGAGTTGATCACTCAAAAACTGAGTGTGCCCAACGCGGAACGCATTTTCTTCCTGCGCCACGCCTTGCGAGCCGGATTCACCATCGACGAGATTTTCGAGCTAACGAAAATCGATCGGTGGTTCCTCACACAGATCAAGGAGATCGTCGATTTCGAGGAAGAGTTGGCCAAGTCGGCCTAACATTCTGAGCGCTTGGCCAAGCGCTTGGTTTCTCAGAGAATTTTTATCAGGGCCTCGGCCATTTGGGACGGCGTCTCGGCGACGCTGATTCCGGCGTCCTCCATCGCTTCGATCTTTGCCTCGGCAGTGCCTTTGCCTCCGCTGATGATGGCTCCCGCGTGTCCCATCCGGCGGCCCGGGGGAGCGGTGGTGCCAGCGATAAATCCGGCTACCGGTTTTTTGCAGTTCTCTTTAATCCAAGCGGCGGCTTCCTCTTCGGCAGAGCCGCCGATCTCGCCGATCATAATGATACCACGCGTGTCGGGGTCATCGTTGAACAGCTTGATGATATCGAGGTGTGTGCTGCCGGGTACCGGGTCGCCCCCTATGCCGACGCAGGTGGATTGGCCAAGCCCGTTGCAGGTGAGTTGCCAGACGGCTTCGTAGGTGAGCGTGCCGCTGCGGCTGACGACGCCGATGTCTCCTGCTTTGTGAATGTAGCCTGGGGAGATGCCGATACGGCAGCCGCCGTGGGAGTTTTCTCCCGTGCCGGGGGTGACGATCCCCGGGCAGTTTGGCCCAACGAGGCGTGTCGCAGAGCCCTTGAGGGCGGCTTTGACCTCAATCATGTCGCGCACCGGGATGCCCTCGGTGATCGCGACGACAAGTTCGAGTCCGGCATCGACGGCCTCAAGAATGGCATCGGCAGCAAAGGGTGGGGGAACAAAGATCGCGGATGCGGTTGCGCCGGATTCTTTAACAGCCTCCTGAACGCTGTCGAAGATCGGCACTTGATCCTCAAATCTCTGGCCGGCTTTTCCGGGCGTGACGCCGGCGACTATTTGTGAGCCGTACTCCAAGCTGAGTTGGGTGTGGCGGCCACCGAAACTTCCGGTGATGCCTTGAACGAGTACCTTGGTGTCTGGTTTGACGAGAATGGCCATGTGAATCGATTAATGTTTGGGTTATGCAGCGGCTTCGGAAACGACCTTCTTTGCGGCGTCTGCCATACTGTCTGCGGTGATCAGTGCGATCCCGGATTCGGCAAGGGTTTTTCGGCCGGCCTCGACGTTGTTGCCCTCAAGCCTCACGACGAGAGGTAGTGAGAGGTGTGTCTCTTCTGCGGCAGCGACCACCCCTTCCGCGATCGTATTGCAGTTCATGATACCGCCAAAAATGTTGACGAGGATCGCCTTGACGTTCGGGTCCTTGAGGATGATTTGGAATGCGGCTGTCACCTGCTCCTTGGTTGCCCCACCGCCAACGTCGAGGAAGTTTGCGGGGTCGCCACCGTAATGCTTGATGGCATCCATCGTCGCCATGGCCAAGCCGGCACCATTGACGAGGCAGGCGACGTTGCCGTCGAGTTTGATATAGTTGAGATCAAACTTGCTGGCCTCGACCTCGAGTTCGGCTTCCTCATTGAGGTCGCGCATCTCGGCAATGTCCTTGTGGCGGTAGAGGGCATTTCCATCTACTGAAATCGTAGCGTCCACCGCAGCGATCTTTTGTGAACCGTCCGGATTTTCCACGACGCACA
>JAPPPH010000190.1 GCA_028817635.1 Verrucomicrobiales bacterium
CTTGCCCTTCTCTGCAATGACGAACGCGCTCTCTCCCTGCTCCTTGAACCTGATGCGGAACCGGTCATTCAGCACGACGCGGCCCTCATTGAGGTTATAATCAAAATCGCCAGGCTCGAGGGATTCGATCTCCCAAACGGCGTCATCCGTCGTAGCCGGTTCGGCGGGGAGAACCGCGCTTGGCCAAGCGGCCCACAGCAAAAGAAAAAGAGAAGTCCAGCGACGATGCATCAACGGCCCGTGAGTTAACCAGAGCCACCCCGCCCTGCCAAGCCGGAGTTGGCCAAGCGGGAACAGTTCTGTAGACACAAAAAAGGGCGGGGCAATATGCCCCGCCCTGAGAATGTTTTGGCTGACGCCGGGATTACATCATCCCGTGGTCGTGACCCCCGGCCGGTGCGGGCGGTTCCTTCTCAGGAATCTCGGTGATCAGACACTCGGTGGTGAGCAACAAGCCGGAGATGGAGCCGGCGTTCTGCAGCGCGGTGCGCGTCACTTTCTTCGGATCAACGACACCGGCCTTCACGAGGTCTTCGTACTCCTCGGTGGCCACGTTGAAACCGTTGTTGCCCTTGCCGTCGATCACCCGCTGGACGATCACGGCACCCTCGAGGCCGGCATTGGCCGCGAGCGAGCGGAGCGGAGATTCGATGGCGCTCTTGATGATGTCGACACCGATCTGCTGGTCGCCCTCAAGCTCGAGCTTTTCGATGGCCGAACGAGTGCGGAGCAATGCGACGCCACCGCCGGGAACGATGCCTTCCTCTACCGCAGCGCGGGTGGCGTGAAGGGCGTCCTCAACACGGGCCTTCTTTTCCTTCATCTCAGTCTCAGTGGCGGCACCGACGTTGATGACAGCCACACCGCCGGCCAGCTTGGCCAAGCGCTCCTGCAGCTTTTCGCGATCGTAGTCGGAGGTGGTCTCCTCGATCTGGCGGCGAATCTGGTTCACACGAGCCTGGATCTCAGAGGACTTGCCGGAGCCTTCAACGATGGTGGTGTTTTCCTTGTCGACAACGATGCTCTTCGCACGGCCGAGGTCGCTCAACTCGACGGATTCGAGCTTGATGCCGAGATCCTCGGTGATGCAGCGGCCACCGGTCAGGATGGCGATGTCTTCAAGCATGGCCTTGCGGCGGTCGCCGAAGCCCGGTGCCTTGACGGCTGCGATGTTCAGGTTGCCGCGGATGCGGTTCACCACGAGTGTGGCCAGAGCCTCGCCCTCGACGTCCTCGGCGATGATCAACATCGGCTTGCCGGTCTTGGCGACCTTCTCCAGCAACGGAACCATGTCCTTGAGGCTGCTGATCTTCTTCTCGAAAATGAGAATGTAAGCGTCCTCGAGACGGCACTCCATGGAGTCTGTGTCGGTGGCGAAGTACGGTGACAGGTAGCCCTTGTCGAACTGCATGCCCTCAACCACGTCGAGGGTGGTTTCGATGGATTTGGCCTCTTCAACGGTGATGGTGCCGTCCTTGCCGACCTTGTCCATGGCGTCGGCGATGATGTCACCGATCTCCTCGTCCCAGTTGGCGGACACGGTGGCCACCTGCTTGATCTCGTCCTTGGACTTGACCTTTTTGGCAGCCTTGTCGAGTGCCACCACGGCGGCGTCGACAGCCTTCTGGATGCCGCGCTGGATAGCGATCGGGCTGGCGCCTGCGGTGACGTGCTTGAGGCCGTCGCGGAAGATCGCCTCGGCCAACACGGTAGCCGTGGTGGTGCCATCGCCGGCTGCGTCACTGGTCTTGCTGGAGACCTCGCGCACCATCTGGGCGCCCATGTTCTCGTAGGGATCTTCGAGATCGATTTCCTTGGCCACGGTCACGCCGTCCTTGGTGACGGTCGGCGAACCGAATTTCTTGTCGAGAACCACGTTGCGGCCCTTGGGACCGAGGGTGGCCTTGACCGCCTTGGCCAGGGTGCTAACGCCCTCGAGCAACGCCTTGCGTGCGCTCTCGTCGAACTTAAGTTGTTTTGCTGACATAATGGATTCTATTCTGTTTGGTTAAATGATTAGCCCACGATGGCGAGAATGTCGTCCGAGTTGAGGATCTTCAACTCCTTGCCGTCGATCTTGATATCGGTACCGCCATACTTGCTGATTAGGACCTTGTCGTTCTTCTTGACCTCGAACGGGACTTTGTTGCCCTGCTCATCAGTCCTGCCGGTGCCCAATGCGACGACCTTGGCCTCGCTGGGTTTTTCCTTGGCAGAATCCGGGATGATGATTCCACCATCGGATTGCTGCTCCTTCTCCTCGATCATCTCCACGATAACGCGGTCGCCGAGTGGTTTTACGTTTAGTGCCATTGTTTTGTTTTTAGTCTAACTAGGTGTTTGATCCCGCGTTCACGGGAAAGGGTTGTCGCGCTGGTTATCAAGACCACCCGGCCTTGGCCAAGCGCGACTAAATCGTCTTAGTCCTTCTTCTCCTCCACGACCTCTGCGTCGATAATGGGGCCTTCGTCCTTCTTGGCTTCCTCCGCTTGGCCGGCATCGGCGTCTCCGCCTGGCTCGGCGCCGCCCGCTTGGCCAGCTGCCTGTGCTTCCTGCGCCGCCTTGTAAATATCCTGCGAGGCATCCTGCACGACCTGCTGAAGTTTCTCGGTGGCCGCCTTGATGGCGTCTGCCGCGGTGCCTTTCAGCGCCTCCTTCAGTTCGTTGTTGGCCGCCTCGACTGCGCTCTTTTTGCCGTCAGGAATCTTGTCCCCGTTGTCCTTCAGCATCTTTTCCGTCTGGTAGGCGAGGTTGTCGGCGCTGTTACGGAGATCGACTTCTTCGCGACGCTTCTTGTCATCCTCGGCGTGCGACTCGGCGTCCTGTTTCATCTTCTCGATGTCCTCCTCGGACAAACCGCTGCTGGCGGTGATGGTGATCTTTTGCTCCTTGCCGGTGCCCAAGTCCTTGGCGCTCACGTTGAGAATGCCGTTCGCATCAATGTCAAACGTCACCTCGATCTGCGGCGTGCCTCGCGGCGCCGGCGGGATTTCCGTCAACTGAAACTTGCCGATGCTCTTGTTGTCCTTGGCGAACTCACGCTCGCCCTGCAGCACGTGGATGTCCACCGCCGGCTGGTTGTCAGCCGCCGTGGAAAAGACTTCCGACTTCTTCGTCGGGATGGTGGTGTTGCGCTCGATGAGTTTGGTCATCACCGCGCCCATCGTCTCGATGCCCAGCGAAAGCGGGGTCACATCGAGCAGCAGCACGTCCTTGACGTCGCCCTTGAGCACGCCGCCCTGAATACCGGCGCCGATGGCCACCACCTCATCCGGGTTCACACCCTGATTCGGTTTGATGCCCAGAATCGCCTCGGCGGTCTCGACCACCTTCGGCATGCGGGTCATGCCGCCGACCAGCACCAACTCGTCGATGTCGTCCGTCGCCACTTCCGCATCGCGCAAACAGGCCTCGACCGGTCCGCGCGTACGCTCAAACAGGTCGTCACAGATCTGCTCCAGCTTGGCCCGCGAAATTTGCGCGTTGATGTGCTTCGGCCCGCTGGCGTCGGCCGTGATAAACGGCAGGTTGATGTCGTAGCTTTGAGAACTCGAAAGTGAAATCTTGGCTTTCTCCGCCTCCTCTTTGATGCGCTGCATGGCGTCCGGCTGTGAGCGGATGTCCATGCCGCTCTCCTCCTGAAACGTCTCCACGATCCAGTCGATGATCGCGTTGTCCCAGTCGTCACCGCCAAGGTGGGTGTCGCCGTTGGTGGCCTTCACTTCAAACACACCGTCGCCGATCTCCAGCACGGAGATGTCGAATGTACCGCCGCCCAGATCGTAGACCGCGATGTTCTCGTCGGCCTTCTTGTCGAGGCCGTAGGCCAGCGAGGCGGCGGTCGGCTCGTTAATGATGCGCAGCACGTCCAAGCCGGCGATCTTGCCGGCATCCTTGGTCGCCTGACGCTGCGTGTCGTTGTAGTAAGCCGGCACGGTGATGACGGCCTCGGTAATCGTTTCGCCCAAGCGCGTCTCGGCGTCGGCCTTGAGTTTGCCAAGGATCATGGCGGAAATTTCCGGCGGACTGAACTGCTTGGTTTCACCCTCCACATCGACCTCCACAGCAGCGTCGCCGTTGGATGCCTTTACCACCTTATACGGGATGCGCTTTATCTCCTCACCGATCTCATCGAACTTGCGGCCCATGAACCGCTTCACGGAGAAAATCGTATTCTGCGGGTTGGTTACCGCTTGGCGTTTGGCTGCGTCGCCCACCAATCGCTCGCCGTTTTTGGCGAACGCCACCACAGAAGGAGTCGTGCGGCGGCCTTCAGAATTCTCCAGCACAAGCGGCTCGCCGCCGTCCATCACAGCCATGCAGGAGTTCGTTGTTCCTAAATCAATTCCTAAAACTTTGCCCATAACAAAAATCGGCCCACTCTTGAGCAACCCAAGTGCCAACCACATCAAAAACCACTTAACCTTCTAATATTCAGTTGTTTATGATTTTTAACAATCCACCACACGCTAACGAAAAATGAGCCAAGTGCGCCACAATGTCCCTATTCACGCTTGGCCAAGCGCAGCTGCGTCTCACTTTTTTGGGTCGTTTTTGTCCCGCTTGGCCAAGCGCTTGGCCAAGTCGGGTTCATCAGCCGAACGGGTTGTCCGTTTTTGATGTCTCCTTGCCCCCTGTGGAGTCGTCAAATGGATTGGCCTTTTTGGCCGGCTTGGCCTCGGGTTTTGCCTCCGGCTTGGCCTTGGCCTCCGGTTCAGGCGGTTTAGGAGCAAAGATCGGCGAAAAAAAGAGATAAAACCAAGGCAACACCAAGTGGATTGCCCAAACAAAAACTAAGCCGATCAGTTCAAGTTGCTTTAGTCCGTAGAAAAGCATCCCGGCACACATGACCAGCGCGCCGGGTAAATGTGCCGCCGAAGCCAACTGCCAGGCGCCTCGCCAAGTCACGCGGTTGATCGAGAAAATCTTTACCGGCACCATGTACAAACATCCCAAAAAGGACCAGGAAATCAACAGGCCAAGAATGATTAACAAGCCAAGCGCCATCAAAACCATGTGTGCCCGGGCACCCCACCACGGTTCCAAGTCGGTTTTATTGAACGGGACATCGACTCCCGGTGGATACGGCACAACGAGCAATCCCAAACCAAGGCTGCTCCCCAGCAGCACCCGGTCCGCCTCGAACGCCATGACCAAGTCGACCGTTTCCACCACATTGGTCAAGCCGCCCGGCTGTACGTCCACCCTCATAAACGGCTCTCCGGCCGGCCCCTCAACGAACAACGTGGCGTTGGACGGCCATTCGAGACGGCCGTCGACGATGGCACCGGACTGAGGCATTCGGTCGATCGCTGCATCGATCACCGGCATCCACGCCCGGCTGATGAACCAGACGACAGTGCCCGCTACGGCCAAAGCGAAGAGGCACTGAACACCGAGCAATCGCCAGCGGCTGGCTACCGCGAACCGGGCCACGCCGCCTATCGTAAACGGCTGCCAAGCCTCTCTTGAGCGGTCATCCGCCATCGGCCCACCAACCTACTCAGTCCGTATGGGTTGTGAAACCTTAATCCACCCCAAAAACTGCCGAAATGGTGCCATTTTCGGTCCCAGTTTTTTCCTGCTTTCAGCTTGACGGTTCTCGGGTGACCCGACTAGGCTTTGACCCGGTTGCCGCCTCCGGGCGGCGATTTGACAACTCAACGTTACGCACGAGTGAAGTCCGGGAGCTATCTTCCGGCTTTTTTGTTCGTTACGAACGGCCAAGGCCTTGTCGAAATAACAAACGATGAATGCAGAATTTTTAGCCAGCATGGAGTACTGGGAGCGCGAAAAGGGGCTCGACCGCGAGATCCTGATCAGTGCCGTCGAGGATGCCCTGCTCTCTGCAGCCAAGCGGGCCGTCGGCCCCGCCCGGGAGCTGCGATGCGAGATCGACCGAAAAGACGGAGACATACGAGCATTCGCCAAATTGATCGTCGTGGAAAACGTGGTCAACAAACACGACGAGATCGCCCTCGAATCGGCCAAGCGATTCAACCCCGACGCCCAACTCAATGAGGAGATTGAGCTGGAGGTGACGCCGAAAAACTTCGGACGCATCGCCTCTCAAAATGCCAAGCAGGCGTTGATGCAGGCCATCCGTCGTGCGGAGAAGGCGCTAATTTATTCCGAGTTTCACGACCGCATTGGTGACATCGTCAGCGGTGAGGTGCGCGGATTCGATCGTTCCGATGTACTCGTCGACCTCGGCCGGTTTGAGGCACTGCTGCCCAACCGAGAGCGCGTGCCCACCGAGGAATACCAACGCGGCGAACGCATCCGCTGCTATGTCAAATCGGTCGCCGGCGGCGGGAATGGCTCCGAGATCATCCTCTCCCGCAAGGATCCCGATTTTGTGCTCAAGCTGTTTCAGCTCGAAGTGTCCGAGATCAACGATGGAACCATTGAGGTCAAGGGCATCGCGCGCGAACCCGGTTTTCGCACCAAGCTCGCCGTCCACTCGCGCGACGACAAGGTGGATCCGGTCGGCGCCTGCGTCGGCCTTCGCGGCCAGCGCGTGAAAAACATCGTCCGCGAGCTGAACAACGAAAAGATCGACATTATTCCGTGGGACGACGACATCGAGACTTACGTGACCAATGCCCTCTCCCCAGCCGAGATTAAACGACTGGCCGTGGACGAGAGCCGGAAGCGTGTCCACATTTTTGTCGAGCCAGATCAACTATCACTCGCCATCGGGCGGCGCGGACAAAACGCACGCCTCACCAGCATCCTCACCGGATGGCAGATCGACATCGACCCCGAAGAGGAAGTCAAAGTCGGGTTTGAGGAACAAGTCGCCGAAGCCGTCGATGCACTCGCCGCGATCCCCGGTATCGAGAAGGCCCAAGCCGATGCCATCGTGCACGCCGGCCTCCTCACGCTGGATGCCCTGAATGGCGTTGAGGCGGATGACCTGAAGGAAATCCCCGGACTGGAGGACAGCGCGGAAACCGTGCTCGCCGCAGCGAAGGCCGAGATCGAGCGGCGCGAGGCGACACTGTTGCCGGTCGATTCCGCGCACAACGCGATTTTCCAGGTCTTCGATTTCGCACGCCGGGACGGGATCGAAAAGCTGATCCTGACAGCGTCCGGCGGTCCGTTTCGTGAATGGAGCCGTGACGAGATGGCGAAAGCGCGCC
>JAPPPH010000349.1 GCA_028817635.1 Verrucomicrobiales bacterium
GAAAAACGGGATCATCCGTTCCATCGGCGAAAAGATGTCCGAGAAAATTTCAACAAATTCCGCGCGATTCCCTCGGAATCCGGCCCCGTCGCGGACGGCGACAAAAAACTCGTCGGTGGTGATCAGGCCGGATTCGTAATCAAACTGAATCGGCGAGTTGACCAGTTCCTGCACCCGCTCCAGCCCGGCTTCGCTGCGATCCGCAAACCGTCGAACCGCAATGCTGTAGTCGAAATCGACCAGCACTTTTCCAAGGTCGAACACGACCACTTTCGGGCGTGACACGCTCACTGAATTTCCAGTTCCCTCCTCCCCTCGAGCGCTTGGCTGAGCGTGAGTTCGTCAGCGTACTCCAGCCCGGTCCCGGCCGGCAGCCCGTGTGCAATGCGGGACACCTCCACTTCCTGCTTGGCCAAGCGCTTGGCCAAGTAATGGCTGGTGGCATCCCCCTCAACGTCGGTACCGAGCGCGATGATGACCTCGTCAATCCCGCCCTTGGCCAAGCGCTGCTCGAGCGCGTCGATGCGCAACTCCTCCGGGCCAACACCGTTCATCGGAGAAATCTTGCCGCCAAGCACGTGATAGTGACCGCGAAACGCGCCCGACTTTTCAACATTCAAAATATCGACCGCCCGTTCCACCACACAGAGCACGCGCTCGTCCCTCGCCGGGTTGGCGCAGATGGCGCAGGGCGTTTTTTCGGCCAAGCCGCCGCACTGGTCGCACTCGACGATTTGTTGCCGGGACTCGACGAGCACACCCGCCAGGCGCGTGGCCCCGGCGGTGTCCGCCTGAATCAGGTGAAGTGCCAATCGCTCCGCCGAGCGCGGGCCGATGCCGGGCAGCCGATTCAACTCGGCAACCAATGCCTCGAGCGGTTTGGGGAGCGAGGCCACGGAGGATCGATCAGAGCCCGGGCAAACCCATCCCGCCCATGCCGCCAGTCAGCTTGCCCATCTCCGATGCCTGAATTTCCCTGCCCTGCTCAAGCGCCTGATTGACGGCGCCCAGCACCATGTCCTCCAACATGGAAATGTCTTCGGCATCGACGGCGTCCGGATCGATCTTGATCGACTTCACTGTCCCGTCGCAGGTGGCGGTGACCTTCACGGCACCTCCCCCACTGGATGCCTCGACCTCCTTATCGGCCATCTGGGCCTGAGCTTCCTGCATCTGCCGCTGCATCTTCGCGGCCTGCTTCATCAATTTGCCTATGCTTGCCATAAAAAAATCCCTCTATTTTCGCACCTCGACGATCCGGCCCTTGAACAACTCCAGCGCTTTTTGGATCAGCGGATCGTTTTTGAATTCCTCCGGGTTGATCTGTTCCGGCTTAGGCTCTTTTTTCGCCTTGGTCGACGAGGCGGCTTCCACCTCTGCAGCCGGTTCCGGCTCAGGCAGGTCGCCGATCGGTTCCAGCACCGGCTCAGGCACGCTGTCCTCCGGCGGCGGGTCGTCCACAAAACGAAACTGCACGCCGTCGTGGCCCAGTGCCTTAATCTGCTCGGCCAACATCTCGTGGTTCCGCTGATTATCGACCAACGCCAGATGCTCGCCACTAAGCCCAACCACGAATATTCCCTTCTGAAACGAAACCGGCTGGGCACGCTGAAAGTAAGTCTGCGTGAACGGGCTTGCTTTGCTCGCCCCAGCCAAAAGCTGTTTCCACAACGCCTGCAGATCGTCTGCCGAAACCGGTTCTTTTGCCGTGGCTGGAGTAGCAGTCGGAGCGGGTGCAGGCTCGGGCTCCGGAGCCGGGGCAGCAGGCTTAGGGGCGGGTGCTGCCGCTGGGGTGGATTGCATTGGTGGGGGCGGACTGGCGGTGGGTGTGTCGGAGTCACGCAATTTTTGCAGTTGCCCAAGCACCTCGTCGATGCTCATCGCCCCCTTGGCCTGTGCCGCCTTGAGCAACGATACCTCGAGTAAAATTTTCTTGGACGTAGCCAAGCGCAGGCGTCCTTCGCAGTCGGTGAGTACATCCAGCACGCGGGACAGCGCCTGTTCGCTCGCCTGGCCAGTGCCATTCTTGAGTGCGTTGGCCTCGGCCTCGCTGATCTCCAGCATGCCGAGGTCGCCCTTGGACACAGTGTACACCAGCCGGTTTCGCATGTGCTCCAGCAGGTCGCCCACAAGCCGGCCGAGTTCCTTTCCCTGCCCGGCGAGCGCGTTGAGTTCGGTCAACACCGTCGTGGCGTCTCCCGCGAGGATGGCGTCCGCCAACGCGAACAACTGTTCCTGCGCCGTCAGGCCGAACATCGAGAGTACATCGGCTTCGTTGATGTTGTCCCCACAAAAACTGATGAGCTGATCGAGCGCCGACTCGGCGTCGCGCATGCAGCCTTCCGCGCCGCGGGCGATCGCGTAAAGCGCCTCCTCGGCGGCGGTCACGTTTTCGTTCCCGCAAATGTACTTGAGATGTTCCGCGATGAGGTTAACCGGAATGCGCCGCAGGTCGTAGCGCTGGCAGCGCGACATGATGGTCGGCAGCACCTTCTCAGGCTCGGTGGTGGCGAACATGAACTTCACGTGCTCGGGCGGTTCCTCCAGCGTCTTAAGCAACGCATTGAACGCTTCCTTCGTGAGCATGTGCACCTCGTCGATGATGTAGATTTTGAACTTCGACGAAGCCGGCGCGTACATCACCGTGTCGCGCAGTTCGCGGATCTCATCGATGCCACGATTGCTGGCGCCGTCGATCTCCAGCACGTCCATAGACCGCCCCTCGGCAATCTCCTGCGCCTTGGGGTCATCATCCGGGAAATCGACCTTCGGGCCGTCGGTGCAGTTGAGGCACTTGGCAAAAATCCGGGCCAGCGTGGTTTTGCCGGTGCCCCTTGGCCCGCAAAACAAATACGCGTGCGCGATCCGGTCGGTGCTGATGGCGTTGGCCAACGTCTGGCTGACGTGATCCTGACCGACGACATCGCTGAACCGTTGCGGACGGTATTTGCGAGCTATGACTTGGTAAGACACCTCCGAGACCCTACCTCCCCCCCGCAAAACTGAAAAGCGCAATGAGCTTGGCCAAGCGCTTGGCCAAGTCCGAACTTGTCACGCCGGTCGGAATCTGGACACTGGGCGCGCGCAAATGGCGCTCCCGAAGATGACACAACAAATCGAATCCCGCCTGGCTGTATGCAGTTGGTCGCTGCAGCCCGAGACCCCCGAGGCCCTGATCGCTAATCTCCGCGAAATCGGGCTTTCCCGCGTGCAACTGGCCCTCGACCCGCTCCGTGACAACCCGGATGCTTGGGAAAAAACGCCGGAACTATTCGCCGCCGCCGGCATCGAGATTGTCTCCGGCATGTTCGGCACAATCGGCGAGGACTACACCACGCTCGAGACAATCAAAGAAACCGGCGGCGTCCTGCCGGATCAGCATTGGGACGCCAACTGGGAGGGTATCCAAAAAATCGCTGACATCGCCGAGGGACTCGGGCTCAAGCTCGTCACCTTCCATGCCGGCTTCCTGCCGCATGAGGAGTCGGACCCCGGTTTTGCCAAGCTGATGGGCCGCATCGAGCAGATCGCCGAGCTATTTTCCGCCAAGGGCATCGACCTTGGTTTTGAGACCGGACAGGAAACCGCCGACACACTGAAGCTGTTCCTCGAGAAACTGAACCGGCCCAGCGTCGGCGTGAATTTCGACCCGGCGAACATGATCCTCTACGCCAAGGGCGATCCAATCGACGCGCTGAACACGCTCGCCCCTTTCCTCAAGCAGTGCCACATCAAGGACGCCACCCTGACGAAGGAACCGGGCACGTGGGGCGAGGAGGTCACCGTCGGCACCGGCGAAGTCGACTGGACGGCGTTTCTCACCACGCTCGATAAGCTCGGCTTTAAAGGCGACTGCTGCATCGAGCGCGAAGCCGGCGAGCAACGTATCGCCGACATTCGCACCGCCAAGGAATTCGTCACCCAACTCTGAGCCATGGCGAACGAAAACGTGAACATCGGCATCGTCGGGCTGGGCTTCATGGCCGTGATGCACATCCGCGCCTACCGCCAGGTGGAGGGCGCGAACATCGCCGCCATCTGCAACCCAAGCGGCAACCGGCTCAACGGCGACTTTAGCGACGTCTTCGGCAACCTCGACTCCGGCGACCCGGTCAAGCTCGACATGTCGCAGGTCAAGGCCTACCAGTCATTCGACGAACTGCTCGCGGACGACTCCATCGACGTCATCGACATCTGCGCCCCCACCCGCACACACGTGGAACTAACCAAGGCCGCGCTGGCCGCCGGCAAGCATGTCCTCTGCGAAAAACCACTCGCCCGCACGCTCGACGACGCCCGCGAGATCGCCGATGCCGCGGCGAATGCCAAGGGGCTTTTCATGACCGCCATGTGCCTTCGGTTCTGGCCGCAGTGGGCCTGGCTGAAGGAAGCCGTTGCCAGTGGCCGCTACGGCAAAGTACTCGGCGCGCACTTCCAGCGAATCGCCGAGCCGCCGGCGTGGGGCCAGGGCGCGTACTTCGACGGCGAAGTCTCCGGCGGCGGCTTGTTCGATCTGCACGTGCACGACACCGACTTTGTGCAGCATGTTTTCGGCAAACCCAAGTCGGTCTACTCGACCGGATTCACCAAGGTCAGCGGAGCGATCGACCACGTGCTCACGCAGTACGAGGTCGACTGCGGGGCCAAGGTCAGCGCCGAGGGCAGTTGGGCAATGACACCCGGTTGGGGCTTCAACATGTCCTACCGCTGTATTTTCGAGCGAGCCACAGCCGACTACGACATCGGCCGAGAGGACGAGCCGCTGCGCCTATTCGAGGAGGGCGGCGAAAAACAGGTGATCGAGTGCGAGGGCGTGGACGGCTACGTCGGCGAAATGGAGCACCTCGTTGAGTGCGTCCGGCTTGGCCAAGCGCCCAGCGTCACGGCAGCGGACGGCCTGAGCGCGGTGGAAATCTGCACTGCCGAGGAAGAATCGGCCAAAACCGGCCAAATCGTCCCAATCAGCTAACCCGCTTGGCCAAGCGATGGATTTTGCTCATTTTCGCCAAAAACCGCTTGTCCCGCTGGGCAATTGGTGTACTTTCTCCGCCCCTTTTTTATGAAGGCAGACATACATCCGGAATACGTGGAATCGGCCATTCGCTGCGCCTGCGGCAATGAAATCAAGACGCGTTCCACCAAGCCCAACATTCTCATCGGCATCTGCAACGAGTGCCATCCGTTCTACACCGGCCAACAGAAATTCGTCGATACCGCCGGTCGTGTGGACAAATTCCAACAGCGCATGGCCAAGACCAAGGCAGCCCGCGAAGCCGCCAAGGCAGCCGCCGACCAGAAGCGCAAAAAGACAAGCCACTAGGCCAATTTCAGCAGATCGCCCGCGGTGTACCCTCGTGTTCCCGCGGGCGTTCTCTATTTTTGGAGCATGAATCTCCTCCCCCACATCGAGCAATTTTGCAAACGCCGGGACGAACTGGAAAGCGCCCTGAGCAGCCCCGATGTGACCGCCAACAACAAACAGTTCCTCGAGTTCACCCGCGAATATTCGCGCATGAAGGATCTCTCCGAACTGGGCGAGCGATTCCTCAAGGTCATCGACAACATCGCCGATAACAAGGATCTGGTGAAAACCGAGCCGGGCGATTCCGAGCTGGCCGAACTGGCCCGGGAGGAACTGCCGCTGCTCGAGGAGGAACACGCCAAGCTGGAGCTGGAGCTGCAGTTCGGGATCATCCCGCCCGATCCCACCGACTCACGCGACACGATCGTGGAAATCCGAGCCGGGGCCGGCGGAGCCGAGTCTGCTCTCTTTTGTGCCGACCTGCACCGGATGTACATCCGCTACGCCGAGAGCCAGGGCTGGCGCGTCGAGCAGATGGACGCCAGTGCCTCCGACCTCGGCGGCTACAAGGAGGTCATCTTCGGCATCAAGGGGCAGGACGTTTTCAAGAAATTGAAATTCGAAAGCGGCGTGCACCGCGTGCAGCGCGTGCCCGCGACGGAAACGCAGGGGCGCGTCCACACGAGCACCGTCACCGTCGCCGTGCTGCCCGAGGCCGAGGAGGTTGATATCCAACTCAACCCGGACGAACTTGAGATCAACGTCTGCCGTGCCTCCGGCCCGGGTGGCCAGGGCGTGAACACCACCGACTCCGCTGTGCAGATCCAGCACAAGCCCACCGGCATGATCGTCCGCTGCATGGACAGTCGTTCGCAGCAGAAAAACAAGGAGCAGGCCATGAAGGTGCTGCGCTCCCGCCTGCTCGAAATCAAGATCGCCGAGGAACACGCCAAGTACGCCGCAGAGCGCAAGGCACAGGTCGGCACCGGCGAACGCAACGAGCGCATCCGCACCTACAATTTTTCACAAAACCGGGTGACCGATCACCGCATCGACCTAACCCTCTACAACCTGCCGACCTTTATTGAAGGCGAAATCGAGGAGATCGTCTCCGCACTGCTCGCCAACGACCTCAAGGAACGATTGGCCGCACTCGAGTAATTTTTATGGAACCTGAAGGACTGATTTTTGACTGCGACGGCACGCTCGTCGATACCATGCCGATTCACTTCAAAGCGTGGAGCAGCACCACAAAAGAGCACGGACTGGTATTTCCCGAGGACCGATTCTACGCACTGGGCGGCGTCTCACCGTTCGAGGTGCTGCGAATCCTGTCGTCCGAACAGGGCGTCGAGGTCGACCCCGAGGCGGTCACCCGCGAAAAGGAATCACGCTACATGGAACTGATCGCCGAAGCCGGGGAGATTCCGGAAGTCATGCAAATCGTCCGCGAGAATCACGGCAAAATTCCCATGGCCGTGGCATCCGGCGGCACACACGAAACCGTCGAGGGCATCCTCGATCACTGTAGCATCCGGCACTACTTCGACGCCATCGTCACCAGCGAGGATGTCGAAAATCCCAAGCCGGCACCGGACACTTTCTTCGAAGCCGCCCGAAGAATCAACGTTGCGCCGGAGAAATGCCGGGCGTATGAAGACGCCGACATGGGCATGAAAGCCATCCTCGCCGCCGGCATGGACGCGGTGGACGTACGCGACATGCTCGCCGCCAGCCAACCGAAGTGACCATCGCGAAGCACAGCGACCCCGTCTTGAATATTGAAACTGAAAACTTGAAACTC
>JAPPPH010000022.1 GCA_028817635.1 Verrucomicrobiales bacterium
CGTAGGTTTCAAAACCGGCCTTCTCCACCTTGCTGATGCGCACTTCGCTTGGGTATTTCAAGTTGAGTGCACGCACCGGCATGTTGAATGAGTGACAGCAGAAGTCGCCGACGGAACCGTTGCCGAAATCGTACCAGCCGCGCCACTTGCCCGGGTGATAGACACCTGCCTTGTACGGACGCAGCGGCGACGGGCCGCACCAGAAATCCCAGTTCATTCCCTTGGGTACCGTGTCTTCGCCGGCCGGTCGTGCGCCGCCGTTGGGCCAGCCGTGGGCCGGATGCCAAACGTGCACGTTGGAAACCTGACCAAGCAGGCCGGCCTGAATCAGTTCAATACTGCGGCGCAGGTTGGGCGAGGCGCTGCCCTGATTGCCGGTCTGCGTGACGACTTTTGCCGAGCGGGAGAGGGTTCGCAGGTCGCGCGACTCGGCCACGGTGTGGGTCAGCGGTTTTTCACAAAAAACATGTTTACCGGCCTTCATGGCGGCGGTGCAGATCGGCGCGTGCCAGTGATCCGGCGTGCCGATCACCACGGCGTCGAGCGATTTTTCGTTCTCCAACATCTGCCGGTAATCCATGTAGGCGTTGATGTTGCCGGCGTTGCCCTTGTGCCGGTTGCGCGAGCGGTCGGTTTGGTTGGGGTCGACGTCACAAAACGCGACGACGTTGTGGCCAAGCTGCAGGGTGTTCCGGACGTGTCCCTGAATCTGGCCGCCCATGCCGACGAAACCGATGTTGAGTTTCTTGTTCGCCCCGAAAACCGAGCGGGGAAGAATGGTCGGTGCGATCGCGGTGGCCGCGAGAAAAGTCCTACGTTTCATGGTTTGTGCTGACATAAAAACTGAAATTGGTCGGACCGCTTCTGTCACAAAACCCCCGCGCTGAAAAGCCCAAACCAAGCGCTTGGCCAAGCGGGTTAGTGGGGTTTGGGCTTGGTGTGGGGCGTGGCTGTTTTTTCGTTGCCGGGGATGCGGACGCACTTGGCGTTTTTGCAGGCCTCGCCGCTTTTCTTTTCGGTCATGTCGCAGCAGTCCTTCATACCGCAGCAGGGATCGCCCTCGCAGCAGGCGTGTGCAACGATTCCGTGCTGGTTCAACCGCTTGGCGGTCTGTTGCTCGGGTTCCTCTGAGGTGCACCCGATGAACAGTACCGCTGCGATGGTGGTGAGGAAAAAACGATTCATGTCAGTTAGCCTTTCGGGGGAGGAGACTAGACCGACTCTCGCCGCTGTCAATTCACTGCCGCACCCAGCGGGTGGCTTGGGCGACGCTCCATTGGAACTTGCGGGCGTGTTCTCGGATGAGGAATGGGAGGTCCCAAGTGGCGTCGAGGGCAAAATTGGGTGTGAGAAATTCCTGGAGGCTGTCGAGCGTTCGCGCTTGGCCAAGCGCTTGGCTGCCGCCGAGCCACTCGGCTTTGGGCGTGTATTCCTCGAGCCAGGTGCAGGGGGTGGCGATGACCAATTGGCCACCGGCCGGGAGTAGCCCGGGCAGTTGCTCGAGGCACTTGGCCGGGCAGGGGAGGCGATCGATGAGATTGGCCATCAGCACGATGTCAAATTGGCCAAGGCCGTCCCGTAAAAACGTGGCGTCGCCTTGCTCGAACCGGACGCGGGTGCGATCCACCTCGGCCGGCACCTCGGCGATGGCCGCTTGGCCAAGCTCGCCCTCGATGGCAAATGAGTAGTCGAGCCGGCCGTCGCGCTGGAGTTGACCGGCGGCGGTGATGAAACTTTCGGAGAGGTCGATGCCGATCACATCGGAACAGTGCCGGGCGAGTTCGAAGGTCGAGCGGCCCACGGCGCAGCCAAGGTCGAGCGCCCGGGCGTTGGCTGGGATGCAGCCGGCGTCGACGCATTCTGTGACGCAGCGCACTGGGTAGTCGAGCGCGGCCGTTGGTCCAAACTCCCACGGCAGCACCTCGTCCGGTTTGCCGTAGTGGAACAGCAGGTATTCGGAGAGCGCCTTGTCCGTCTCGTAAAAACAGTCGGGCATCAAATAGAGTCGAGGTAGGCGAGCAGGTCGGCCAGTTGCTCCGGCGTCAACCCAGCGACGAGGCCGGGTGGCATGGAGGAGGCCGGGATCTTTTCGCGTTTTGTGATCTGTTTGGCCGGGAGTTCGGCGGCGACTCCGGCGGCGTTGCGAATGCTGATCGTGTCTGCGCTCTCCAGCGTGACAAAGCCGAGGTGCACTGAGTTATCCTTGAGGGTGAACGAGTAGGTGTCGAAGCCCTGCGCAACGATGGCGTTGGGGTTGAGGATGGACTGGATCAACTCGCGGGTCTTGTAGCGTTTGCCGATGTCGGCGAGGTGTGGTCCCTTGGGTGTCTGGCCGTCGCGGGTGGTGTGGCAGGCGACGCATGCCTGACTGGTGAACAGTTTTTCACCGCGCTTGGCATTGCCCTTGGCCTTAATGGCACGCTCGGTGGCGACCTTCTCTCCGAGGGTGGCGATCCATGTTTTCGGGTCACCGGTCGATTGTGGGATGCGGATCGGGTCGTTGGCGGCATTGGCGACTGCACGGCCGGTGGGTAGGCCGTCAATCTTGACCTTGTGTCGGTTGAGGATGGCCTTGACGAGATCGACAGTTTCGCTGGGCGCTTGGCCAAGCGCAGCCTTGAGGCCGGACTCGATCCTGTCGCTCCCGCTCCACTTGGCCCGATCGAAGTACGGCCCACTGGTGTCTGGTCGCGTGCCCCACCAGCCCTGTGTGTAGTCGCCCTCGCGATGGTACAGTCGAACGAGTGTGGCGAAGGTGGCCGGATCCGGCTTGGCCTTTGCCCGACTGACGAGTGTGTCCACGACTTTGTCGTCGTGAATGTACTTGAGCACGCTCAACGCGGTGGCCCGGTGATCGGTATCAAGCGCGGCCAACAGTGTGTCGACCGGCTTGAGGGCGACGAGCGCGCGCGTGGCCAGATGCGGGATGACCGCAGCCGGGTTGGGCTCGTTTTGCTTGGGCTGCTTGGCCAAGCGCGGTGCGGCGGCATGCGGCAGGATGGCCCGTGCAGCGGAGGCATCGCCGAGGCGGCCAAGGCTGACAAGCGCCTGGGCGCGGACGCGAAGGTTACTGCTCTTGAGCGCCTTCACGAACGGCGCAGACGCCACGCCGTTGAGTTGGCTCGAGCGGTCAGTGAGTGCGCGGAGGGCAAACTCGGTAATGTCCGGTCGCTCACTGAGCATGAGCAGATTGGCCGTTGCCGCGTTGCCGTCGAGCTGCTTGAGAGTGAAAATCGCAGCCACCCGTCCGGCGAGCGGGATGCCTGAGTCGGAGGCGAGTTTGACGAGTGCCTTGGTGCGGTGCTCGCTGCGGCCGCGCCGGAGAATCTCGAGTTGGGCGTGCAGGTTTTGCACCTGACTCGGGCCGGTGAGCAGGGCGTGAAGCTCCCTGTCACCGAGTTGAGTGACATCGGGGAACGGTTCTGGTTTATGGTTTTTCGGCGTGAGCTGGACGACAAAACCGACGTTCGGGTGGCTGTAGCTGAAGCCGCCGCCCTGCCAGCTTGAGACGTACATCCGGCCGCTGCCGTCGACATCGATGTCGGTTGGCCGGTTGATGGCGAGGAACGTTTCCTGGTGCGCGTCAAACGTGGCACCGTTGGGCGCGGGGTTGTGGAGGAACACCGCGCTGCGGCCCCAGTCGCAGGTGTACACTCCGTGGCTGAACGGCTCGGGCCAGCGGGTGTCGTGATAGAACATTCCACCGCAGCCGGAGCCACCGCCGTAGTCGGCCAGGGCCGGCATGATTTCCTCCGGGAAATTCTTGTACCACGACGGGTAGCCGTATTCGGCGGTTTGGATGACATGCGAAAAACGGATGTCCCAGCCACCGCCGTCATTGGTGTTGTCGCGGGTGAAGATGTTCATGTACGGGTCGATGCAGGCGTCGAGGATGTTACGCTGACCCCAGTTGTAGATTTCCATCTCGGTGCCGTCCGGGCGCACGCGGACGATACCGCCGCCGCGCCGGCTCAACGTGCGGCCGTCCGCACCGACTGCGTTGTAAAATCCAAAGTCGCCGACGGCGATGTAGATCCATCCGTCGATGCCCATGCGAATGCCGTTGGTGGTGTGATCGGCGCCGCGTTTGCCGACGTAGTCGGTGCTGATGCCACTGACCAGCCGTTTCTCCCGATCGGCCACTCCGTCGTGGTCGGTGTCCTCGTACAGTGTGAGGTAGGGAGGGTGCAGCACCCAAAGTTGGCCGTTGTCGTAGATCAATCCGCGTGGGTGATCCATCTTGGCGAAGGTGTTGACCTGATCGGCCTTGCCGTCGCCGTCGGTGTCAAGGCAGCGCACGACACGACCCCGGCCCTTTTCCTTGCCAAGCGAGCCTTGCTCGTCAATGCCGACAAACAGTTCCCCGGTCGATGCCGCCGTGAGGCAGACTGGGTAGTTCACCAGCGGCGGCTGCGCGAACACGGTAAGGTTGAAGCCGTCCGGCGCGTTGACACGCGGCTCATTGGTTTTTGGAGGGGCGTTGGTGCTTTTTTGTGAAGCCTTGACGACCTTGCGCGGCAGCTCGGGCAGGGCACCGGTGTGGGCCTCGAATTCCCAAAAACTGCCCCAGTAAGCTGGCTTGGCACCGAGGTAGGTAATCTTGAAATACCGCGTGTTTTTGGCGTCGACCTTGTGCGGGGTGACCTGCCGCACCTCCTTGTTTTTGGATTGGTCGACGAGCAGCTTCCAGTCCTTGGCGTCGGTGGAGCCTTCGATTCTGTACTTGTACGCGCCGTTGGCTTTTTCCCAAATGAGACGGACGTTTTGGATGTCCTGCGCCTGGCCAAGGTCCACCTGCAGCCACGAACCGGGCGCACTATTAGCCGCGCACCAGCGGGTGGTGGGATCGCCGTCGACGGCGTGCTTGGCGAGGTTGCCCTTGTTGGACTCCTCGGAGCTGGCGGTTACCTTTTTGCCGGTGGCTGCGTTCCGCGGAACACTATTTTTGGCGTTTTTTTTTCCGCCAGCCGACGTCGGCTTGGGCTTGCTGTTGAGGTCGAACGATTCGTTCTTTGGCTTGGCCACCTTCATGTCCTCGCGCTTGACCGCCCAGAGTATTCCTCTGGCGACGAGGTTGAGGTAGCGGGGATCGGCCACGGTGACGTTGTTGTGCCCGATGGATGTGCTGAAGACGCGTGTGCCATTGTAGTCGTTTGTCCATGCGACGACCGCCTTGCGGTTGCCCTGCATGCCGCGGGCGACAACCTTGGCATTCGGGAGCACTTGCACGTTGTTGTAAAGTTCCTCTCGTTGAGTCGTCCAGTTTTCGAGGCCCTTGGTGATGAACGGTACGTTTTTCTCAAACTTAATTTCAATCGGTTGCTGCGGGCCGTGGCCGGTGGATTGCAGGCCGATGTACTCGAACCACTTTGCGTTGTCGGCTCCGGGCTTAACCGGCTTGCGGAAGTCACCGGAGCGGTACGAGTGCATGGCGCAGTGGAGATTGACGCCTGGGACACCCTTGCGATGCGGTGCGAGCACGCCGGCGATGATGTCCGCGTCACTGATGCCGGCAGCGCACTCATCGTGAATGATGATGTCGTACCCCTTGGCGTAGTCCGGTTTTCCAAAAATGGGCAGCGGCGGTTTGGTGCTTTTGTCGTCGGAATGCGCCTGATCGATGACGATGTTGATCCGCCGCTCGAGGCCCTGCTTGAGGATATCCTTTTGCTTGGCGTAATCGTGGCAACAGCCGCCGGTGATCAGCAGCGCACGAAGCGGCTTGTTTGCGGCGTGTAGATTCCCGGCCAATAGACCGGCAAGTGTGAGAATGCAAGTGAGTGCTCGCATGTGTGGTTCGTGTTAAGGATTACGACTGGTTCAGCGCGTCGAGAAGGTGCGCGGCGGGCTGGTAATTTTCAAGCACAACGATCGTCTCCCCGTCGCGGTGCATGCGGGCCTGTGTGACGATGATGTCGGGTGTCTTGCTTGGCGAGAACAGGATATCGTCGTGGGTGGCGTTCTTGGCCTTGGCGAATTTTTCCGGAGTTAAATCACCGCCGAGGTGGTCGCTCCGGCCAGTGGCCACGTGCAAGGTGCCGAGGATTTTTTCATCCTGAATGTCGCGGCCGGACACCGGCAGTTCCTGTGTGCCGAAACCAAGTTCACCCAGTTCGCCGGTGACCGGGTCACTCGCCAGTTTCGCGTTATGCTCGTCAATGATTGTCTGCTCGCCGCGGAGGAGGGTGGCGTTGACGATTTTTCCGCCCTTGACTGTCTGCAGGCCAAGCGTGCCGTCGGCGTACTGCATGACGAATCGGCCCTCGCCTCCAGTCGGGACGAAGTACACTTCGCCGGCCGGGAGGTTAGCCACGTCTGGCTCGTCGACGAGACAGATGCCATGGCTTTTTTGCGCCTCCTGTTTGCCGCACTCGAGATTGAGGGTGTGGGTGTCGTCGCCGTACTGGAAATCGATTTCGAAATGATCGGCCCGGGTCAGGGCGCGGCGCAGTTTCTCCGCGTCCTTGCTGACCTCGTTATAATCTACAGCTAAACCGCTACCCAAGATGATGTCGTTAACTCCATGTAGAGTTGCTCCACGAAAGCCGATGCGCTTGGCAAACGCTGTTAGAGGGGCAGTTGCGGAGTAGGTTGAAATGCAGAGTATAATGTCATATTTTTCGAATACATCTCGTTCTAAGCTTATTTCATTACCTTCCTTTGTTACTGCTGAAGCAGGTAAGTCAAGGTTACTACCACCAGTTTCCATATAGGCGAACATCTCACCTCCAATTAAGTTGAGATCATCCATCACTCCATCATGTAAAGATTTATAAAATGAATCGTGCGCGTGTTTTTGAATCGAAAACTCAGGATAATTAATGAATTCGAAATTATTAAATAATTTTAGATCTGGAAGATCAATTAAGATACAGATTTTTTCGCCGATCTTCGGCCTAAAAGTATTTTTAATTAGTCGGGTGAGAGAAAATTCCGGAAATGTTCTAGATTCCATAAGCTAAACTATCAATCAGACAAAAATCGGCACATGGGAGAAGTGTTACGTGGGATCGAGGTTTTGCTGCAGCTCCTCGGCGGTGACGGGGGATGGTACGCCGTTCTTAGGCACCTTGGCCTTGGCGATCCAAAGCAGCCCGTT
>JAPPPH010000169.1 GCA_028817635.1 Verrucomicrobiales bacterium
CGCCTCCTCCGGGGCCAACGGCTTTTCCACCACCGGCTGTGCGCGCTTCTTCGCGGCATAGGCCGTGGTGCAAATTAAAAGAGCGATGAAGCACCGGATCAGCATGCCGGGAGTGTAGGCTGAACTCTACGGCAGTTTCAACCAGACGGAATTCGCGAGAGCCAACTCAAGTAGCAGCAACGCCAGTCCCGCGATCACGAAATACTGAAACAGTTCGTCGTAATGAAAATAGCGTTCGACTTCGACCTCGGTTTTTTCCATCGAGTCGATCTGCTCGTAAATCTTGCGCAGCCTGCTGGTGGTGTCGGCCCGGAAATATTCGCCGCCGGTTTGCTTCGCAATTTTCTGCAACGTCTCCTCGTCGATGTTCACTTCCACGTTCCGGTAACGTTTTCGGTTGAACACATCGGTGTACGGCATGGGCGCCACGCCGCGCGTGCCAACGCCAATGGTGTAAACCTTCACCCCGAGCAACTCCGCCGCCTCGGCCGCCGTCAACGGATTGACGCTGCCGGCGTTGTTTTGGCCATCCGTCATCAGGATGACGATACGGCTTTCCGAGTCCAGATCACGCAACCGATTCAACCCGGCGCTGATCGCGGAGCCAATTGCAGTCCCGTCCTCGATTGCCTCGCTGCCCGCCTCCAGTCGCTCGAGATTTGCCAACAGAAAATCGTGGTCGAGCGTGAGCGGCGCCGCGATGTACGCCCGCCCCGCGAAAGCCACCAATCCAATCCGATCCGCTGGCCGATCCTTGACGAACCCCTTCAGCACCTCCTTGGCCACCGTCGCCCGGTTCACACGCTGTCCTTTCTGCTCAAAATCCTCCGCCAACATGCTACCGGACAGGTCGAACGCGACCACGATATCGATGCCGCTCGCCTTGATTTTCTCCGTGCCCTCACCCCATTGCGGACGCGCCATGCCAATGACGAAAAGCAGCAGCGCCGTCCAGCGCAACAGGCCAAGTAGCAGACCGGACCGCGGCTTGGCCAGGCCGGTGATGCCACGCACCAGTTGCACCGAAGAAAACATCAGCGACGGTCGACCGCCAAACCAACGGCGACGTACCCAACCGATCAACGGGAACAGGATCAGCAACAGTAACCACCACGGACTCTCCAATCTCATTGTTCTCCACCCTCCCCCTCACCCAGTCGCGGCTGGGTCTCGCCGACCAGACGACTGGCGGCCTCATGCAACCGACGCAACTCGGTCTCCGGCGGCTCCGCCTTGGCAAACTTCACCATGTCGCACTCACCGAGAAACTCACGAAGCAACTCCTTGTGATCGGCAACCAGACGGTTGCTCGACTGCAGCTCAAACAAAAATTCCTCCGTGGTGCGATCCGGTGCGTGCAGGTTGAAGCGGCCCTCGAGATAGACCCGGACAATCAACGACACCTCGGTGCAAAACTGTTCCGCGTCGTGGATCAGACCAAGCGCATCCTGCAATCGCCTCCATGCAACGACATGCGGCGGTGGCGGTGGTGGTGGAACCTGTTCTCCCGTGCGCTTGGCCAAGTGCCGCCTCACAAGCCAGGCGGTCACCCCGATGACTGCGAGTAGCGCCAGCGCTCCAAGCAGCCAGTACACCCACTCATCACCGCTGGGGATATCGACGACACCCTTGATGTCCCGAATGTCGGCAACCTCACCGGTCGTCGCAGTGTTGGTGGCGTCCGCCGGGTCCGGCAAAACCAATGCCGCTGAGTTGGTGTTGGTCGGGGGCATCAGGCGGCGAGATGCCGGCGCTTCATGCGCATCTCAAAAAAATGTTCCAATGCCGTTGCGTACGGCTGGTCTGTCCGCAGTTGGATCGAGTCGATGCCGGACACGCGAAACAGTTTCACCAATTCCTCCTGCGCATTGGCCTGCCGTTGGGCGTATGCCTCGCGGCGCCGTGTGTCGCCGGTGTTGATCTCCATAATCTGCCCGGTCTCGGCATCCTGCAACACCACCCAGCCGACGTTCGGCAACTCCAGTTCACGCGGATCGGTCACCTGTACCGCCACCACGTCGTGTCGCCGGTTCGCCTGCCGCAACGCCGTGGCGGAGGTCTGCGCAAGCGTCTCCGACATGACGACGTGCCGCCGTAGATGGGCGTCCATCAGTTGGCGGGTGGGATTGGTTTGCCCGAGAAAATCCGACACGCAAACCGTGATTGCCTTTCGCGGCACAACGCGCCCGAGAAACTCCAGCGCGCCGTTCAGGTCGGTGCCCCGGTTTTCCGGCTCGTAAAACAAAATCTCACGAATGACACGCAGTACATGAAAACGCCCTTTACGTGGCGGCATGTATTTCTCGACCTTGTCCGTGAACAGAATCAGACCTACCTTGTCGTTGTTGCGGATGGCGGAAAACGCCAGCACCGAGGCTAATTCAGCCGCCACCTCGCGCTTAGTCTGCTCGACCGAGCCAAAAAAGCCGGACCCGCTCAGGTCGACCAGCAGCATCAGCGTCAGCTCGCGTTCCTCCGAATACACCTTCACAAACGGCTGGTTCATTCGGGCGGTCACGTTCCAGTCGATCGACCGAATCTCGTCGCCGGGCGTGTACTCGCGCACCTCCTCGAAGTGCAGCCCCTGCCCCTTGAACGCGCTGTGGTATTGCCCGGCCAGCGTCTCGGTCACAAGACGCTTGGTGCGCAGCTCTATCTGCCTGATTTTTTTGAGAATCTCCTTTGGGATCATGGCGACACCATCGCGGCGGAGGTTTTAACCGATTTCGCGGCGGGTGTGTAGTCTGCGCTTGGCCAAGCGGGCAATGACGCCGGCCAGACCCAGCACAAGGCAGCTCCAGCCGAACACATCCCCGTGCCGGTTGTAGAACGAGCGACCAAGCGCTTGGCCAAGCGGAATCTCGAACACAGCGAAACCGGCCCCATAAATGTCCCCGTTTTCCTCGCCGTAAAAACGGCGCACCTGACCAAACCGATCCACCCAGCACGACAGGCCGTTGTTGCAACTCCGCACCATCGGCACCCGATTTTCGACGCAGCGAAACACCGCGTTGGCCGCGTGCTGCCACTGGGCCGGCCCCTCCCCGAACCAGCCGTCGTTGGTCAGGTTGACGAGCAGCGCCGTCCCGGGCAACACATGCTCCCGCACCCCGTGCGGAAACGCGTCCTCATAGCAGATCACCGGCGCCATCGTCGTTTTTCGATCCTTGACCGGAAACTGCACCGGCTCTGAGCCTGCGGAAAAGCTCGCACCAATCGGGGAAAGATATTTCATGAACGGTAGGGACTTTTCAAAGGGGATGTACTCGCCAAACATCACAAGCCGGCGTTTCCGGTAAACCACCGGCGCGCTGTCGTCCACCGGTACAAACGCCGCGCTGTTGTAAAACCGCTCCTCCCCCGTGTCGGCATCCCGCTCAAAGTCGTCAACGCCAAGGATCAACGGCGTATTCGCCTCCTGCAGCAGACGCTTCACGCGCGGCCAATTTTCCTGTGTCACCGGCGCGCTGGACTCCGGCCAGATCAGCACGTCCGGTTTGGAGACCAGCGCCAACTCGGAAAGCTCGAGCACCTTGTCCATCCGCTCCTCCTTGTTGCCGGATTCCCAGATCAACCGCTGCGGTATGCTCGGCTGTACCACCGCCACCCGAAACGGCTCACTGAGCTTTACAATCACGTCCAACCGCAAGACCCCGAATGCGCACACGCCAATCAAAACGAAACAGGGAGCCGCCATATCTGTCATCCACGACCATGGATTTGCCGTGGCACGACGGATCGCCAAAACCGCGAACACCACACTCACCGAAAACCAGACGATCAAAAAAGAAACACCGTAAACGCCGGTGAACGCGGCAATCTGAATCAGCGGATTATTTTCAAACTGGGTGACGCCCAGAAAATTCCACGGATACCCACCCAGCGCCCGGGCTTGAAACATCTCGATCCCCACCCACGCCGCAGCGGCAAACAGGCCAAAACAAAACCGCTTGATCCACGGCCAGTTTTGATCCGCCAAACCGCAGCGAAACCAGACGCCACATAGCCAGACCCAGGCTGCCGAGAAAAACGCCGCGCTCACGCTCAATGCCAGCCAGCCGCCGATCGCCCCTCCCGTGTGCGGGATGTTCAACAGAAACCGCAGCGAAACTAATCGAAAGACCAACGCCGCCAAAAAAGCCAAGCCGAACAGTCGCCACCCCTCCCGGCCGGCAACCACGGCCAGCAATGCTCCCGGCACCACCCACGCAAAAACAGACCAACGCGGCTCGGGATAGGCCAGCGCCCAGACGAACCCCACCAGCATCGCCAACAGCCACCGCGCTTGGCCAAGTTTTTGAATCACACTCAGGGGCGGAAGATTGCCCGAGCCCCAGCGGTGAGTCGAGTCGAGCGACGGCTTTTGGCTTGCGAACCCGCCACCCTGACGTCACCGTTTCCCGCATGAAACCTCTTGCTGGTTTGCTGAAAAAAACACTCATTGTGGCCGTGGCGATAACCGCCATGACGGCGACTGCCTTTGCCAAGAAAATCAGCGTCCTCTACGTTGACGGACAGAACAATCACAACTGGGCCGCCATGACACCGTTCATGAAGGCGCAAATGGAAAAAACCGGCCTGTTCGAGGTCGACGTTGTCACCTCCCCCCCCCGCGCACCGCGTCCGCCGCGTAACCTCAGCCCGGAGCAAAAGGACAAGGCCGCGCAGGCAGCCGAGGAGATTCGCAAGAAATTTCAGGCCAAGTGGGACGCCTTCCGCCCGGCCTTCAAGAAATACGACGTGGTCGTGAGCAACTACAACGGCGAGGATTGGCCCAAGCCGGTGCAGACCGCCTTCGAGAAATACATGAAAAAAGGCGGGCGCTTCATCGTTGTACACGCTGCCAACAACTCCTTCCCGAACTGGCTCGAGTACAACAAAATGATCGGCCTCGGAGGCTGGGGCGGCCGCACCGAGAAGCATGGCCCGTACGTTTACTACGATGACGCAGGCAAGGTCGTTCGCAATACTCAACCGGGGCGCGGCGGCAGCCACGGCCCGCAGCACGCCTTCAAGATCATTACACGCGACACCGAGCATCCTGTCACGAAGGGCATGCCCAAGGAATGGCTGCACGCACAGGACGAACTGTACGACTCCCTCCGCGGCCCGGCCGAGAGCATGGACATCCTCGCCACCGCCTACAGCAACAAGAGCAAGCGCCACGAGCCGATGATGATGACCATCAAGTACGGCAAAGGCCTCATCTTTCACACGCCGATGGGCCACGAAAACGGCAAGTCTCTCCAGTGCGTCGGCTTCATCGCCACGATGAACCGCGCCGCCGAATGGCTCGCCACCGGCAAGGTCACCCAGCCGCTGCCAAAAAACTTCCCGACTGCAGACCAAGTTTCATTGGCCAAGTAATTTAACATGAGCGACAACGCAAATCCCACCGCCACCTTCGTCACGACCAAAGGCGAAATGACCATCGAACTCTGGCCCGACGTCGCGCCCGGCACGGTTGAAAACTTCACCAAGCTGGCCAACGACGGCTTCTACGACGGCACCTGTTTTCATCGGATCATGGCCGGGTTCATGATCCAGGGCGGCGACCCACAAACCAAGGACGAAACACTCGAAGATCTTTGGGGAACCGGTGGCCCCGGCCACACGATCAAGGCCGAGTTCAACGACCGACCCCACGTGCGAGGCGTCATCTCCATGGCGCGCTCCGCCAGCCCGGACTCCGCTGGCAGCCAGTTTTTTGTCTGCCTCGACAACGCCAGTTTTCTCGACGGGCAATACACCGCATTTGGCGCCCTGAGCGACGGCGACGACACACTCGGGGCGATCGGTGCCACGCCGGTTGGCCCCAGCAACAGCGGCGAAAACAGCAAGCCCAAGGAACGGGTCGAGGTCACCAGTATCCGCGTGGCCTGACGCTTGGCCAAGCGCACCATGCCCAAGGCGTGAGTGAACCAGTTGACACCGAGACCTTGGCCAAGCTTCTCGTTACAATGGGATGTCCCGAGGCCAAGTCTGGCGAAATGGCGCAGCAATTGGCCAAGCGCTCCGGGCAGTTGGCCTTGGAACGGAACCAAAGCCAGGCGGAAGCTATGGCCTACCTACTCGGCCTGATGAAACAGGGCTGGGCCGCCCAACAAAACTCCGATGCCGATTGACAACCCGAACATCCAACCGTGGCCGCTGAAAGGAAGTGAGGTCGCGGCTGACTTCAGGATATTCAAGGTTCGCTCCGACCACCGCACCTCCCCGCGCACCGGCGATGACCACAGCTTTTTCGTCATCGAGTCCGTCGACTGGTGCAACGTCGTCGCCCTGACCGCGAACGATGAATTGGTGATGGTCGAACAGTACCGGCAGGGAACCAACCTGATCGAACTCGAACTTCCGGGGGGCATGATCGATCCCGGCGAAACCCCGGCGGAAACCGCTCCACGAGAACTGCGGGAGGAAACCGGCTACGCCGGGGACGCGCCCGAGCCGATCGGCTACGTCTACGCCAACCCGGCGATCATGAACAACAAGGTGCACACCGTCATGATCCGAAACGCCCGGTTGGAACACGAGACCGACCTTGATGACGGCGAGGACGTCGCCACTCGACTCATTCCGTTGGCCGACATCCCCGGCCTGATTGCCGACGGCACAATCAGCCACTCGCTGATGGTCGCCGCCTTGTACCGGTTTCAGCTTTGGAACGCCGCGCGCTAACTGCCGCGCACCTCGTTTTTCTTCTGCTCAAGCTCCTCCTCGAGCACCTTGCGTTCGCTGACCAGTTGCTTGGTTAGCTGCTCGATCTGGTCGAACTCACCCGCCGCCTCAGCCTTGGCAATCTCGCCGTTGAGGAACAATTCCTTGTCCGCGATCTTCGCCTCGTACACCTTGCTGAGCTCTGACAACTTGGCCTTCTGCTCTTCCGTCAACTCCTGCGTCGGAGATTCCTTCTCCAGCCGCTCCATCGCCAATTCAAATGCTGATTTCATCGTAAATTATTTTTGGGTCCGGACGAACACCGCGCCGCCCTCGATCTTGGTTTGAAAACACTCCACCTTCGCCCGCTTGTTCGTGGCACACTTGCCGGTCTTCAAGTCAAACGGCCAACCGTGCAGCGGGCAGTACACTTTGC
>JAPPPH010000322.1 GCA_028817635.1 Verrucomicrobiales bacterium
AACTCGATTCTAAAAAAATCTCATTTCCCACTTGCTTCCTAATACCATTGCTACCCCCGCTTGGCTTTTAAATCCGAAATGCGAAAATCGAAATGCTAAACAAATCCAAAATGTAAAATTCGAATGACAATCTCTGGGACCCTCTTCGTCTCGGCGCCCTCTGCGTTTAATGACTGGCCAAGCGCTTGGCTTACCGGGTCAGGCCCACGAAATTTTCGAGAATCTTGAGGCCGACTCGCTGGCTTTTCTCGGGATGAAACTGGGTGGCAAATACGTTGTCACGCCAGACGGAGGATACGAAGTCCACACCGTAGGTGGTCCGTGTTGCGGCAATCGATTCATCCTCAGGCTCGGGATGAAAACTGTGCACGAAGTAGACATGACTGCCATCCTCCACACCCTGATAGATCGGGCAGTCCGGCCGGGTGATCTCGATCTGGTTCCAGCCGATCTGCGGAATCTTCAGCCCCTGCCCCTCTGGAAAACGCACCACACTGCCCTTGAAAAATCCGAGGCCGGCCGCGCAACTGTTGAACTCCTCGCTACGCTCGAACATGGCCTGATAGCCGACGCAGATGCCGAGGAACGGTTTGCCCGAGGCGGCAAAATTCCGGGCAGCCTCAAACAATTCCTGCCGCTGCATGGCATTGACGCAGTCGTCGAACGCGCCCACACCGGGTAGCACCACCGCAGCGGCATCCTTCACCCGGTCGGGTGTCTGCATGAGTTCCACCTCGGCACCGACAAACCGCAGCGCCTTTTCCACGCTGCGCAGGTTCCCGGCGCCGTAGTCCAACAGGGCGATCATTTGATCCGCTTAAGCCAACCCTTGGGATGATGCGTGATGAGAAATCGCTCGCAGCGCTCGTGGTCGATTTCGAACTCCGGGTGGTGAGCGAGGTATTTCTCCAGTGCCGGAAGCGGCCCGGGGCGGCCTTTGCGAAACATGAACAGTTCGTCAATGATGCCGTCCTGCACGAGACAGTAGCTACCAACCGTGGTCAGCGGCGCGTAAAGCTCCAACTCCTTCGCCACGTGCTCCTCGGAGTGGTCACTGTCGAGAATGACCAACACCGGACCGTTGGCTTCCGCCGCCATCTTGCGAATCTGGGAGGCGATCTCCTCCGAGGCCGAACTGCCGACCAGATAGGTCACGCGCGGGTGCGAGAGGTCGTGCAGTTTCTCGATGTCGACCGAGACGACCTTGCCGTCGGTGTCCATCAGGTCGAACAACTGCGCGTAAAAGTAGGCCGATCCGCCGCGGTTGGTGCCGCACTCGATGATCAGCGACGGCTTGACCTCGTAGATCGTCTCCTGCGCGATCCAGAGGTCGAACGTGTTTTGCCAGATCGGTTTACCCAGCCAGTTGCTTTTGCCGAAGTTATTTGTCTTGGTAACAAGCTGGTGAAAAAATAACTTCTCCACGGCCCGCGCGAAGAGCGCGTTGTAGAGGGAGAGCACCAGACTGCGAAGGCGCATGTACATATCAAACGTGACCGGCGGTGAGTTGTCCCCGCCGGGCGCGAACCGTATGGCCAAACGCCCGGCGAGGCAATCTCGGCGTGGCCGCACCCATAGGATTATCGCGACGTGAAAAACCCGGTGACACAGCTTTTCCGTAGCTGGAGCGAATGGCGTCGGCAACAGTCGCTCCACGGCACGTTTCCGTTCGGTGATGCCACGATGCAGGTCAGTCGTGTGATTTTACCTGCTCGACTCCACAGCGCCACCGCCGCCCGACGCCTTTCCAACGAGGCGGAAATCTCCCCGAGCGGAGACGCTTGGGAGGTTCGGTTGACGGAGCGCGACCTGAGTTTCTTCTGGCCAAGCGAGCCGGACCACAACCTGCACTTTGTCGTTGAACAGGAATTCTCACCGGCCAATCCGCACCACTACACGACCCCGCCGATCCAGCTTTCCGCTGACAGCACCGTGCTCGATGTTGGTGCCTGCGAGGGTTTGTTTGCCTTTCGCGCACTGCGCGAGCGCTTGGCCAAGCGCTTGGTTTGTTTCGAGCCAAGCGCCACCATGGCTGCCCTGCTCCGGCGCGGCGCGGAAGCCAACGGCCAAGCCGAACAGATCACGGTCGAGCCAAGCGGCGTGGGAAACCAAACCGGCCAGGCGAGAATGGTGACCGGCGACAATCCGGACGCTGGGCATCTCGAGTATCTCCCTAGCGGCGGTGATCCCGCGGATGCCGTCCCGGTAACCACAATCGACGACTACTGCGAATCAAACGGGCTCGCGCTTGGCCCAAGGGATCTGATCAAAGCGGATGCCGAGGGGGCTGACCTCGACGTGCTGCTCGGCGCCGAGAACCAGATTCGCGAACACGGACCGCAACTGGCCATCACCACCTATCACGTCGATGACCACGCCGAGCGCATGATCGAGTGGCTCAGGCAGATTCGCCCCGACTACAAGCTGCGACTGAAGGGGCTCGCGTTTTGGACCACCCGCCCCCGCCCGGTTTTGCTGCAGGCTTCGACACTCTGATATGACCGACACCCCTCTCATCGTTGGCCTCGGCGAAGCGCTGTACGATCTACTGCCGGTCGGACCGGTGCTGGGCGGCGCACCACTCAACGCCGCCGTGCAGGCGCACCAAATCGGCCGACTGATTGGAGGCCAGGCCGTGATGTCCAGTCGCATCGGTAACGATGAGCTTGGCCAGGCGCTGAAGGACAATTTGCAAGCACGCGGGATGGACACCAAAACGCTACAGCGCGACTCGGAGGCACCCACCGGCACGGTCAAAGTCACGTTGCGCGGCACCGAACCGGAATACGAAATCATTGAAAACGTCGCCTGGGATCGCCTCGAGTGGGACGACACCCTTGAGCGCTTGGCCCAGCGCTGTGATGCGGTCTGTTTTGGCACGCTTGGCCAGCGCCTCCAGCCCGCACGAGGCACGATTCAGCGATTCGTCGAGACCGCAGACCAAGCGGCACGGCTGTTCGACGTCAATCTGCGGCAACACTACTTTTCGAAAGAAGTGTTGGAGGCCGGGTTCTCGTCCGCGTCCATCGTCAAGATGAACGAAGAGGAACTGCCGGTCGTCGCTCCGCTGCTGGGCGCGCCCGGGGATGAATCGGCGATTGAACCCTTACTCGATCGTTTCGGCCTCAATCTGTTCGTGCTGACCAGGGGTCAACTTGGGACGAAACTGTTTACCGGCAGCGAAACGGTGGAGGGCCGCACAGCCCGGTTTGACCTCGAGGAGAATGCTGATTCGGTCGGGGCCGGGGATGCCTGCAGCGCGGCGATCCTACACGGAGCCGTCCGCGATTGGTCGTTGCAACAGACTGCCGACATGGCCAATCAGCTCGGGGCCTACGTGGCCTCGCGCTCCGGAGCAACCCCGGAACTGCCGGAGAAGCTGTTGGGCGACTGACAATCTTGATTCCCGCTTTACACTCGCCCAGCAAACAATCACTCTCTCCGCCACGCGCGGCGAAGCCGTGCCACCGAAAATGAGCAAGGACAAGAAGGACGAAAAGGAATCCATGGGAAAACTTGAGGAACTGTTCCTCAAGTCTCGCACCATCATGTTGTACGGGGAGATCAACCAGAAGGTGGCCCGCGAATTCTGCACAAAAATCCAATTGCTCGCCGCCGAGTCCGACGACGCCATCAATGTGTTCGTGAACTCCCCCGGCGGCCACGTGGAGTCCGGCGACAGTATACACGACATGATCAAGTTCGTGAAACCGCGTGTGAAAGTGATCGGCACCGGCTGGGTCGCCAGCGCCGGCGCACTCATTTACTCGGCCCCTCCGGTGGAAGATCGGTTTAGTTTGCCCAACACCCGCTACATGCTGCACCAACCCAGCGGCGGCGTGGGTGGCCAAGCGTCGGACATCAGCATTGAAGCGGATCAAATCGTGAAGATGCGCGAGCGGCTCAACCAGATTTTCGCCGATCAAACCGGCCAACCGATCGACCGGATCGCCAAGGACACCAACCGGAATTTCTGGATGACCCCATCCGAGGCCAAGGACTACGGCCTCGTCGGCAGCATCATTAACTCCCACGACGAGCTGTAATCGCTACCTGACCTCACGGTTTCGCGGGTGAGACGAGCTTGAAGAATCGATGCCGCGCTTGGCCAAGCGCGATACTCGAGGTGATCGTCCCATCCGCCTTCGGCTCAAACTTGGCCAGGCTCTCCCACGCTTGGCCAAGCGCATCCGTCGCCAGCAGCGTGTAGGTCACGCCTCCCTCGGCCTCAAAGTTCAGTCGCACGCGATTGCCGGACAACCGCGCAATCGCCAGTTTCATCTGTGGCACCTCGCCCACCGCGTCCGTCCCCGGTGTGCCTCCGATTGCTGTGCTGGCGCGGTAACCGGTTTCGCTGACACCATCGGCCACCAGCGAATAGCCATCCCCGTCTGCTTTAGTAGGCCAGGGCGCCTGGTCGCTGTAGGTCTGAGACAAAACCGGGGCGCCATGCCCGGCTGCCAACGTCAGGGTCTCCCCCTGGTTGGCGAGTCTGCCCTCGTACACACCGTCCACCTTCAGCCCGGGATGGGAGGCCTCCAGAGCAGCCTTGTTTCGTGCGAGCACGAACAGCTTACCCGGCGCCAGCGTGCTGCCCTGCGGAAAAATGAACCGGATGCCGCTGGAGAAAAACAGCCCACTCAGGTCGAGCGTTCGTTTCCCGGTATTTTTGATCTCCAAAAACTCGTAGTCGCTATCACTCACCTTCGGCCGTGCCTGTGGATGATACATGATCTCGCTGAACGCCAGGCTGTCGCGATACCGGGCGAGGTCCGGCTCACCGGCGACAAACTCCACGGGGGCGGACCAGCGGCTCCACGAGTGGGTACCGTTTCGCATCCGCACGCGCGCCCGATAGGTGCCGCCCTTGCGCATCACGTGCTGCGGGATGTCCACCTGTTCCACGAAGTCGTCCGACTCCATCTCCCAGACCGATTGAATCTCATACTTCCAGGGCTGGCCCAATTCGAAATAGGGAGTCTTTGGATTGGAAATCTCGGCGATTCGCCACTGGATGCCGGTGAATTTCTGATTGTTCTTGTCGAGACCGGGCGAGAACGGAGTGGACTTGAATTGCAACTCGTTCAAGGGAAAGCCCTCCGGCCCGGCATAGGAAATCTCCGGACGATTCGGGATGTCCGTCCACTTGGCTTCATACTCGAGATAATTGAATCCGTAGCCCTTCGGGTCGCCATCCCCAATTCGCCAGCGCCCGGTGTCGGTGTCGGTCATGAAATCGAGCATGTGTTGCATCATGCCCTCGAAATCCTTGGACTTGAGGCGCCGCGTCCATGTGCCACCAATGTTGTTCTGGCTCTTGGGCGAGACATAAAACTGACCACGATGATTCGATGCTGTGCGCGGGTGATAGTTCCACATGAATTGATCGACATCGACAAATGTCAGCGACTGGCCGGGTGGATTGATGAATCGGGCGTGCTCGTCGATGAACTGCCCGATCTGGCCACCGGTCGGCGAGGCGTCGCCCACCAGCAGATCCATCAGTTCGCGTGCCCGGTTTTTGAACTCGATCTTGAGCGCCCGATGCTGGCGCAGGCTTTTCTCGAGGTTGACCGCGCCCTGCCAGTGCGTCTCCGGGATGATCAACATGTCGAGGTCCCACGGCACCGGATACCAGTGGCCGTCCGGATTATGGTAACAAACATGATTCCAACCATCACGCAGGTCGACGTTACTGATAATGCGGTTGATGCTGCGAAACGTGTAGTACGCCGGCAGATGAAGATTTTCCCGCCACCAGTCGATGGACTGCGTTCGGTTGTAATTGTCGCGGAAGCTGTTCCAGTCCGATGGCGTACTCGGCTGTGTTGGCCCTTGGTTGCGGCGGTCGCGTTGGTTGCGCTCGATCTTGTAATCATTCCCATCCGGCAATCCTCGCTCGGCCACAAAACGGCTGTCGGTGTGTTCGACGTGAAGGTACAACCCCCACAAGTCGCCGGAGTATTGTGCGTTTCCGCGACCGGCAGGTGCCTCCTCGGTATCGTCGATCACCCGAAAATGAATGAAGTCCGTATTCGGTGCCAACCCACCGGCGAGCGAATAGAGTTTGAAACCGATCGCCTCCTCCATGCCGGCCATGCCGCGATTGACCGGCATCCACGGGGCGGCGCATCCGTTCAGGTTGATCGTCTTTTTCCGGGTCTTGTACAGGCGACCGTAGTTGTCCCGGGCGCGCAGACCCCTCGCCCGATTGAAGTATAGCCGCCATTTGTTTTTCCCCGAAACATAGGTCGAGTACTCGCCTCGATTTCGAAACTCAACGTGATCATAAACGCGGCCATCGTAGACGAGTGTCCCCTTAAAGCGCACCGTGTCGTGGGCGGAGTTGTACTGCGAATTGTTGACATCCGTGCCGTCCGCGATCAGGTGATAAGTCGGCAGAGACCGCATGACGCTTGCCGGAAACGTCTCCTTCTTGCCGTTGATCTTGTTTGATCCACTCCAGGCCGGAACGCCGTTGTAGCAAAAGTAGGCGAAGTTCGGCTGGTCATCGTCCCCGTACGGCAGCGCCACCGAGTTGCCCGCGTTGTCCTCGACACGCACCCGGTAACGCACAAGCGTGCGATGTTGTTGCACCGCACGGGGGACGGTCGCCGAATAGACCGAGTCGTCAGCCGTGGCATCTCCTTTTTCTCCGGCATCGTTCATCGTCAACTCCCGCCAGCCTTGCTCGTAACCACCATCGGTCAACCGGACATACCGCCCCGGAGCAACCGCTTGATAGGAGAGCTTGACTGACGACACGCCTTCCGGGTCGGTGACTTTTACGGAGATGCGAACCGGTTCGTTCGCCTTGGGCTGCTGAGGTTCGTGTTTCACCTGACGCGCCTGAGGGGGGGCATTGTCGGAGTAAACCGTGTTGACACTTCCCGGTGTCGGCGTGCCGCTGGATTGACCGGGTGGCGGTGTGCGCAGCTCGGCATCGATGGAAAAATCACTGCTGCCACGCGTGGCATTAAGGCCGTGGATCGCGATGATATTCCGGCCCGGCTTCACGATCTCCCGGGCATTTTGAATCAGCACCTCTTCCCACTTGGCTTCGTGATCCTTGGCCAGTGAGTTGTACC
>JAPPPH010000055.1 GCA_028817635.1 Verrucomicrobiales bacterium
AGGCGATCCGCCGCATCGCCAAGACCGACCCGGCCGGGATGGATCTCGCCATCAATTTCATCGCCATCAACAAGCAGGGCGAGTTCGGAGCCGCCGGCACCCAGGCCAACTTCCCCTACTCCATCACCACCCTGGAGTTCAGCGAAGTCCGCAAAGGCCAACCCCTGAGTCAAGCCACCCAAAAAGAAGGCGGCAACGAGTAAGCCCTTAACAGGCCAAGTGCGCTTGGTTGATTCCTTTTCCCTCTCCCCAATCCGCCTGAACACTACTTCAGCAGCTTGGCCACGCTGGCAGGGTGAGCATGGAGGCGCTTAATCTCCTTGTCGGTCAACGCCCGGTTGAAGCAGGCGAGATCGTCGAAAAGGCCCATGTAGTAGAGGCCGATGAGGATGCGGTGCGGTTTACCTGACCACGAAAACTGCTGGTTCCAGCCGGTGATGCTGCCCTCGTTTTTTCCGTTGAGATAGAGGGTGGCCACGCCGTCCTTTTTCCCGGTGTTAAACTTTTCCCACGTGAAAGCGACGTGCGTCCACTTTTCCTTGCTGAACGGGTTCGACTTGGCCGGCACGAGGGGGCGCTGCGGTTCCGGCACGTCCTTGTTTTCCGGGTTCCACACCGGTTTGTCTGCGAACGCGCCGAGCCGGAACGACCGGGGATTGCCGTCCTTGTTGAAGTCCACAAAAAAGGAGGCGTTGTTCCACGTGAACGGTGTGACCTGAATGGGATCGACGTAGCCGGGGTCGAGACCGTTGATCGGGTCGACCTTCATCCAAAAGCTCAACGTGCCGCTCCAGTTTTTCTCTTTGAACTCAAAGTTCTTAGCCCCGTCGTAAAACAGCCATTTGGCGTTGCGTTTGGTGAAGAGCAGCGCATCGCCGGTGAGGCCTTTGCCCTTGGCCAATTGCGTGAGTTTGTCAGTGTGATTGCCGGCCTTGGGCTTTTTATCGACGAGTGTGTGGAGCCGCTTGTCGCCCTTGGCCAGGTCGGCATCGGTGCCATTGTCAAACGAGGCATAAAACGTGAGGGCTGACTTGAGTGATGCGTCCTTGGCGAAAACACCAGTAGTGACGGCAACCAAACCAAGCGCGATGACCAAGCGCGATAGCGATGAAAGGTTCATGCGCGGAGCTTGGCCAAGCGCTTGGCCAAGGGCAAGCCCGGGCACAAAAAAACCGCGCGTTGCCGCGCGGTTTTGAAAGCGTCTCGACGCCGTTGTTACATTTTGCCGCCGTAAACGGCGTTGGCGCCCAGCTCCTGCTCGATACGAAGCAACTGGTTGTACTTGGCGGTACGGTCACTGCGGCTGAGGGAGCCTGTCTTGATCTGGCCGGCGTTGGTGGCCACGGCGATGTCCGCGATGGTGGCGTCCTCGGTCTCACCGGAGCGGTGACTGATTACAGCGGTGTATTTGTTGCAGTGCGCGAGTTCCACCGCATCAAGCGTCTCGGTGAGGGAGCCGATTTGGTTCACCTTCACGAGGATGGAATTGGCTACGCCGGTGTCGATGCCCTTCTGCAGGAACTTGGTGTTGGTGACAAACAGGTCGTCGCCGACGAGTTGCACACGGTCGCCGATCTTATCGGTCAGCAGCTTCCAACTCTTCCAGTCGTTCTCGTCGCAGCCGTCCTCGATGCTGATGATCGGGTACTTGGCGGTCAGTTCGTCGTAGAACGAAACCAGATCGGCTCCGGTGAGTTTTTCGCCTGTGCTCTTCTTGAAGACGTACTTCTTGGTACTCTTGTTGTAGAACTCGCTGGAGGCCACGTCGAGGGCGAGAAAGATCTCCTTACCCGGCTTGTAGCCGGCGTCCTTGGTGGCCTTGAGGATGGCTTCGATGGCGTCCTCGGCACTGTTGAGGTTTGGCGCAAAACCGCCCTCATCGCCCACTGCGGTCGAGAGGCCCTTCTTTTTCAAAACCGCCTTGAGGGCGTGGAAGATCTCGGTGATCGCGCGCAGGCCTTCGCTGAAGGTGTCGAAGCCCTTGGGCATGATCATGAATTCCTGAAAATCGATCGGTGCGTCAGAGTGCGCGCCGCCGTTGATGACGTTGGCCATCGGCACCGGCAGCACCTTGGAGTTCGGGCCGCCGAGATATTTGTAAAGCGACAGGCCAAGGGCATCGGCTGCGGCATGCGCGTTGGCCATCGACACGGCAAGAATGGCGTTGGCCCCGAGCTTGGACTTGGTGTCGGTGCCATCCAGACGAAGCATGGTGTTGTCGACGGTTAACTGGTCGGTCGCGTCGATCCCCTCGAGGGCCGGGGCAATTTTCTTGATGACGTTGTTGACGGCCTTGTTGACGCCTTTGCCGAGGTAACGGCTCTTGACGCCGTCGCGCAATTCGAGCGCCTCGTTCACGCCGGTGCTGGCGCCGCTAGGTACAGCCGCGCGACCAAGCGCTCCTCCGCGCAGGCCAACTTCCACTTCAACTGTCGGGTTGCCTCGTGAGTCGAGAATCTCACGGGCCTGAATACTTTCGATTCTTGTCATAAAAACCGCCCAACGCGGGCGGCCGGGCATGATAGGTTGGAATCCGCTTCCGTCAAGCGGCGGTTTAATGACAGCACTTGGCCAAGCGGTGGGCGCTCGGGCTATTCGACCGGGATCGGGTCACCGGCCTTGTTCCATTTGGCCGTGGCGGTGAATTTGCCGCCGGCCCAGGTACCTTTCTCTTTCATTTGCCCGTTATCGTACCAGTACTTGGCTTCGCCTTGCGCGCGGCCGTTTTTCATTTCTACTGCGGTGCTTATTAGACCGTTGTCCCACCAGGTTTTCCAGCGACCATCTTGTACGCCGTTTTTGTAGCTACCTTCAGCTTGCTTCCAACCCTCGTCGGACCAGCGCTTCACGCGGCCGGTGTACGGCTTGGTCTCTCCGGGGATGTACCAGCGATTCTCGACCAGTTTCAACTCACGCTCCTCCACGAATCGTTCCTTTTGAAAACTCCGAATCGAAGGAGTAGCAGTCGGGTTGACCGGGGTCGACACCGGTATTGTCAAATCCTCGGACAGTTTGATTTCCGGTTCAGCCGGTTCAGTGGGCTCAATCGCCACTGGCTCCTCTATCGCCGGGGCCGGTTTGACCTCGACAACCGGTTCGGCCGGTGGAGGAGAGGCCGGCTCGGCTGACTCAGCAGGTTCGACAACCTCCACTGCCGGGGCCGGGGTCTCGGTTTGAGTAACCGGTGTGGGCGCCGGTGGAGTGGCAGGTTCCGGGGCCGGGGGTGTTGTGGGAGCGGTGGTCTCGGCGGGAGGAGGCGTGGTTGTCTCAGTCGACGGAGACTCTCCCGAGCCGCACCCGATCACCAGCGCCACGCCGACGCATGAAATTGGCAAAAATCTCATGCGGGAAAAATCACCGAGACGCTTCCTCAAATCAAGGCTGATTCACCAAAAAGCCAACGCGCCCACATGACGCAGTGAGGTTGGCCGATTATTTGCCGATGGTCGAGTTATGGTAATCGCTGGCAGACCCGCCACCCGTAAACCCGGAGCCGCTACCGCCAAAGCCCCCCATACCTCCGGAGTGGGACGGCCCAACGTAAGCATCACCGCCGGTTCGCAGCCAATCGTTTTGCCTCCTCTGTTTCTGAACCTTCCTATAAAGCGCAGCCATATACACATTCTGCGGAACGACTTCGCCCTTCTCGGAGTAATAGACGGTGTTACTGACCTGACCGTTGGAGTAGGTGGAAGTCATCTCCTGTTGCCCGTTGAAATACCACTGACCCCAGTCGCCATCACGTTTACCATCCTTGTACTGGCCCTTTACGTGGAGGAGATCCTTCACTGCGTGCCATTGGCTGTACTCACCATGGCGTTTTCCCTCCTTGATGTGCCCCTGCCATGCCATCTCTCCGTTGGAATACCACGCCGTGTGTTTGCCGGTGTGAGGTTTGTCCTGACCAGCTACGTAAAATAGCCCGTCCGCTTTTTGCACCAGCTTGGGTTCGTGCCGCGTGACTTTTTGTCTGTCCGCAGCTTGCTGGGCTGTTTGACAACCGGCGACCATAACTGCGGTCGCCGCCAACAGGGAGAGATGTATGGATTTCATGACATCACCATTATTCTTTCTTTGTTTCTTGTTTTGTTTCGGATGCTTCAGCCGGGGCTGAGGCAGAATCTGTCTTGTCTGGTGTCTGAGTGGCGGTGGGATCGGCCGGGGCCTGTTTCACGCCCTCGACGAACGTAACCTCTTCAACTTTTTCTCCGGCTTCGTCGTACTGCACCCAGTCGCCATCCTGTTTGCCGTCCTTGTAGTTGCCCTCCCAGTGTAATTGGCCGTTGGCGTGCCACTGTTTCCACGGGCCGGTGGGTTTGCCTTCGCTGATCTGCCCCTCCTGTGCCTTGGTTCCGTTAGGGTGAAAGACGGTACCGGGGCCGGTGTAAACGTTCGTCTCCCCGGCCTTGTAATACAGCCCGTCGTCGCCGCGTTTCACGCCGACTTTGCTAGGCTTAAGTTGCAGGAAAACCACGGCCGCAATGGCCAACACTAAGAGAATCCATTTCATGAGCGGCGAACCATACGTCTGATTTTAAAGCCGTGCAAACGTAAAAAAGTTACCTTGGCCAAGCGCTTGGCCGGAGTGGATTTTCCTTCAACCAAGCGATCGGCTGGTGGAGACTGCGCGGCCATGTCGGAAAACTTGTTTGATTTGACCGGAGAGGTTGCGGTGGTGATTGGTGCCACCGGAGCACTAGGAGGGGCCTGCGCGATGGCGATGGCCGGAGCCGGGGCGAAGATTGCTGTGGTGGGCCGCAGCGCCGAGCGCGGCGAGGCGCGTGTGAAGGAGATCACCGATGCCGGAGGCCAGGCACAGTTTTTCAGTTGCGACGCGATGGATCCCGCCAGCCTTGCGTCGTGCCACGAGGCGCTTGGCCAAGCGCTTGGCTCGCCGACTGTGCTGCTCAATGCCGCCGGCGGCAACGACCCGGACGCCACGGTGACACCGGAGATGCCGTTCGAGAATATCCCGCAACCGGCCTGGGCCAAGGTGTTCGACCTGAACCTCGTCGGCGGCTTTCTGCTGCCGTGCCAGGAGTTTGGACCTGCGATGTGCGAGCGCGGCAAGGGCAGTATCATCAACATCGCCAGCGTCACCTCGCACCTGCCACTCTCGAAGGTGATCGCCTACTCCGCCTCCAAGGCGGCCGTGCTGAGCGCCACCCGATTTCTCGCGCGCGAGTGGGCCACGAAAGGCGTGCGCGTGAACAGCATCACGCCCGGATTTTTCCCGGCGGAACAAAACAAGAAGTTGCTTTTCAATGAGGACGGTACGCCAAGCGATCGGGCGAAATCGATTTTCGGCCACACGCCAATGGGCCGTTTCGGCGATCCAAGCGAGCTGGCCGGTGCGGCGGTTTATCTGGCCAGCGAAAAGGCGGCGAGCTTCGTGACCGGCTCCGACATCGTAGTCGACGGCGGGTTCCTCAGCCAAACCATCTGACGCGCCGTGGGGGTCTTTTCCAAAAAAGTATCCGAGGGCAGCCTGCTCACCGATGAGCAGGCGGTCGAGGTCGTGGCCAAGGCGATGCCGGAGGAGGAGTTCCGCGGTCGCAAGGTGCTGCTCATCGTCCCCGATGCCACGCGCACGGCGCCGGTGGGGACGATGTTTAAGGCGATCCACGAGCAAGTCGGGGATGTCTCGGCGGCGCTCGATGTCATGATCGCGCTGGGCACGCATCAGGCCATGAGCGAGGCGGCGATCGAGCAACGGCTGGAGATCACGCACGACGAGCGCACCGGCCAATACGCTGCGGTGCAGTTTTTCAATCACGCGTGGGACGACCCCAGCGCGCTCAAAAACATCGGCACCATTTCCGCCGACGAAATCAGCGACCTCAGCGGTGGATTGTTTGAGATGGACGTGCCGGTGGAGGTCAATGCCAAGCTGTTCGACTACGATCACATCGTGATCATCGGGCCGGTTTTCCCGCACGAGGTCGTCGGTTTTTCCGGCGGCAACAAATACCTCTTCCCCGGCGTCGCCGGGCCGCAGGTGCTGAACTTTTTCCATTGGCTCGGTGCCGTAATCACCACCCCAAAAATCATCGGCCACAAGTGGACGCCAGTGCGCAAGGTCGTCGACCGCGCCGCTGCAATGGTGAAGATTCCCAAGCTCGCCTTTTGCATGGTCGTCGAGAGCGACGGCATGAGCGGCCTGTTTGCCGGGCCAGTCGAGGAGGCGTGGTCCGCGGCCGCCGACCTTTCCTCCGAACGTCACACGCGCACGATGGAAAAGCCATTCCACACGATCCTCGCCTGTGCGCCGGAGATGTACGACGAGCTTTGGACCGCCGGCAAATGTATGTACAAGCTCGAGCCGGTACTGGCCGACGGCGGCGAGCTGATCATTTACGCGCCGCACATCAGCGATGTCTGCATCGCGCACGGCGAAACGATCGAGAAAGTCGGCTACCATTGCCGCGACTATTTCCTCAAGCAATGGGATCAATTCAAGGACATGCCGTGGGGTGCGTTGGCGCACTGCGTGCATGTGAAGGGGTTGGGCACCTACGAAAACGGGGTGGAGACGCCACGCGCCGAGGTCACGCTGGCCACCCAAATCCCCGAGGCCAAGTGCAGGCAAATCAACCTTGGCTACCGCGATCCCGCGACGATCAACCCGGAGGATTTTGCCAACCGCGAGGACGAAGGCATCCTGCTCGTCCCCCACGCCGGCGAACGCCTGTTCCGTTTGGCCAACCCACCCGCCTGGGCATAGCGCTTGGCCTGTTTGGGATGAGGTTTACGGACTCGCAGGCTCGTCTCCCCATCTTCAGCCAAGCGCAAAAATGGAGGGACGAGCCAGCGAGTCCGGTTTGTGGCTAGAGGAATTCCACCCGGCCGGTGCTCAACGAATATTGTGCGCCGACGATCTCGAGGCCGTCATTTTGCACTTGGCTTGAGAGGATCTCGGAGCCGGCGCGGAGTTGCTCGACTGATTGGCGGATGTTCGCCTGCACGGCGCGCTGGAGCAACGCGGCCTCGTCCGCGCTCCCGCCCATTAACGGCTCCCCCGAGGGGCGAACCCGGTCGACAATAGCGCTGAG
>JAPPPH010000285.1 GCA_028817635.1 Verrucomicrobiales bacterium
GCCCGGAATATTTCGCGTAGACAAAATGAAACGAATCTCTCGTGCCGTTGATGTCTCCCCCCTCGCCCTCGAGCGTGAAGCGTTCGCCGTTGTACTCGGTGAATCCGCTGACCTGCACGTCGCCGATATCACGACTCCGCCACGGCCCGGGTAATGCGGCGTTCGCGCCCAACTCAGCGGACGGCGCGCTGGGGCCCACCTTGTTGCTTGCCTTGACCGTGTAAAAATACAGGCCGCCGCGCTCGACCGACGTGTCGTGATACTCCGGCTTGGCCAGACCATCGGCGATTTTTTGCGCTGCACCGCCCGGCTGTTTCGAGCGGAAAACAGAGTAACCGCTCGCATCGATCGCGTTGACCGGATCGACACTCTTTACCCACGTCAATCGTATCCCCATCTCCGTCGTTCGCGCCACAAGGCCGGACGGCACACCCGGGGCACGGGCCGGCTTTGTCGCGGCAATCCTCGGCCTGTAATGAGCCAACGTCCCCAGCCCGAGGTGGTCGCGGCTTTGCCCTTCCGGACGTTTTTGTTTAACAACCCGGCCGGAGTAAGGCGCGGCCACGCCCCGGCGCTTGGCGTAGTGCTGGTACGGCCGCTCAAAAATTGGCCAAAAGTTCCCGCGGCTCGCGGTGGAAATCTTGGTGTATTTGTTGTTACGCCCACCGAGGCCATACTTGCCTGTGCGGTCGAGGTAATGCTGGTACGGCACATCCTCCCCGAGACCGTACTTCGCGGTGTACTCGTGCCCCTTAAGAATCAAGTTGTCGTTCCAGCCGTAGAGATCGACGCCCTGCTGCCATGCCACCTCCGCCGCGCCGGTGAGCAGGCCAATCCCCAGTTGCACGTAGTGCTGGGCTCGCGTGGTCTCCTGACACTGGCCGGTCGGGTAAACGATCATGTGCGGAATGCTGCCGTTCCCACAGCCGTTCACCGCGTACCGGACGGTCTCTTCGAACAACTCGCGGTCGTTGCAAAACACGGCGATCGCCATCTTGGTCTGTAGTGCCGCCGTCTCCCAGTTACCGTTGGCGAAGTAGGCGTAATGTTCAATCGTCGGCAGCCACGCATTCTTGAACGACGCCTCACAGCGTCTGGCCTCGGCCTCCGTCCAGCCGGCGTCCGTGTAGCGAATCAGTTCCGCAGCATTCACAAACTTGAACCCTTGCAGGCCGGACGCCAGCACGCCGTCGATACCGCTGACTTTTTTCAGTCGTCCCGCCCAGGCGTTGAGAATTTCGATCGCCTTGGCTGCGTGCGGCTTCCTGCCGGTAATCGCCCACATCAACGCATTTTGGTATGCCCCCATGGCATCTTCCTGCGCCTGACTGGTGTTGATGTTCGGTGCACGGCCCCATTCCTCGACCGGCCCGCGCATTCGGTAATCGGCCTTGGAGTACGGACTCTTGGCCAACATCTCGAAGCCGTCGTGGATCGGCCCTTCCCCCTTGGCCACCCCAGCCTTAATCCGGGCGATATCCTCCCGACTATGCAGCAACCCCGGGTGAATGAACCCCTCCGAAGCCGAACAAATCGCGACAAACCCCAAGGCCAACACCGCCCACACAAAACGAGAAATCATCGGCGGCGATTGTCGGGACTGCCCCGGCTTGTTTCAAGCCGATTGAGTTCACACGCAAACTACACCCTGTTTAAAATTCGGGTTGCGAATTAGCCATCAACTCGGGCAACGGCACCGTTAATCGGGTTGCTTTTTTGGGGGCGGCTTTTAGGTTGGCTGCATGCGTTTTATCCACTTGGCACTACACGTCGCTCTAACCGGGGCGTTGATTTTTTCAGTAGTTAACACCATTGAAGCCAAGCGTGATAAAGTTGAATTGGCGGAGCAAATGAACGCCGTGACATTAGAACGAAACGATCTCATCCGCGAGCGCGATGACCTCAAGTCACAAGTCGAGCAAGCCAAAGCAGATTCGTCCAGACTGAGGGACATGGTCGCCTTCCACATGCGGGCATGTCGCTAGCTCGGCGCTTGGCCAAGCGCTATTGCATCGACCCGGTCGCTTGGCCAAGCGGACGGATCGGGGTCGCGTGGGCGCCGAGAATCGACATGCTGTCGATTTGTTGAACAAAGGCGACCACACTCAGGTTGCGCTTGGCATCCGGCTTTTCGGTGAACTGAAATTCGTGCCCGGCTGCCCCGGGAATCTCGCGGTACTGAAAATCCAGAACGATGTTATCCATACTCAGCGTACGCCCCTTGTTTTCGCCACCGGTGATCTTCCGACGAATGCCATTCTCCACTAGCGTCACACATATCGCTGAGTTTTCGAATTTACCCAGCGCACAGGCGTTCACCGCTATCACGCCGTTCTCGTTTTCGATCTGCCGGACGGAGACGTTGACCTTGGCCGGTTTTTTCAAGGCACGATTGATGGCGCCGTAGGCGTTGGCGCGGTTGTGGCCAAGCGACTGGTACTCGCCATTCACGATCATTTGCGGCGTGTAGTACAGGCCGCTGAATCGCTTGAACTCGTACGCGCGTTGCCGGGCCGAGTAGCCGGCATCGCTAAAGCCATCCGTCCAACTACCCCCATCGAAGTAGTCGACGTGAAAGGAGACGCAATAGATTCGAAGCCGCTTAGCCAAGGCCATCCGGCGAATCTCGGAAGTCAACCGCTCCGCCGGCGGACAACTGGAGCAGGACTCGGAAGTGAACAACTCCACCAACGCAAACGGGCTGTTTTTGTGGTTGTTCTTGAGCAGCAAAATATCGGCCGGTGCCTGCCCAAGCTTGTTTCGGGCCTCGTAATTCGCGCCGTTGTCCAGCAGATACCGGCTCATCTCTTTTTGCCCCTTGGCATAGGAAAAATGTAGCGGTGTCCACCCGCCTTCGTTTGGGGTGTTGATGTATCCGGGAGCCTGCACTGCGATGTGCTGACGCACGGTTTCGATATCGCCGTTGGCGGCTGCCTCATGGATGCCGGTGTCCGGCACAGGCCCGGTCGGGTATTGAATGGGCTCCGGTTCAACCGCAACCGGCAACGCCTCCGACTTTGGAGGGGGCGCCGCCTCGGGGATCGTCTCGGTGGCTGGTGTCTTGGCGTCACGTTCCCCTGAACCGCACCCTGCCAACAGGGCGGCCGCACAAAGGATGGATAGAAATCTTGCCATGCGCCTCAAGGGCAGACCCTACCCCCAAACGGGCCGGATGTCACCCATGTCACTTGGCCAAATTATTCGGGAACTTGGCACCCTGAGTCATCCCGTGACGGGTGCGCTTATCGTAGCTGGTGTCGTACTTTCGAAATTTTTCGAGGATCAATTTCGCATTGCGGTCAATATTCGCACGCATGTGTTCAACCGACGATGCGCCCCCGTAGGTGCCAATGTATTTGTCGATCGCGTGGGCAGCCCGCACAGCGATGTTCACGTGGCCCTGCTCATGTCGGATCAGGTTCGTCTGATAAATCTTCCACTGCCGCTGGGCCAACGGTGGCGCCTTTTTGCGATCAGTCCACTGGGGCACCTTCACGCGGATGTCCAGCGTCACGGTGCGTGAGGTCACAATCCAAATCTTGCCCCGGCGTGACATTTGGTACTTCCAGTTCAAGTCCCACTCGGTGATCCCGTCGTAGCGCTTTTTCTTGGTCGGATGCATCGGGCCGTGAATATCGATCTGCGCCCGCACCGCTGCCGGCGTCTCCCCACTCACATCGTAGGTCGAGTTTTTTCGCTTAATGATCGGCGCCGCGCCCGCGTCCATCGACACGAACAGGCAAATAAAAAGAGTCAAACGAATCGGCACGGCGCACTGTCTAGCGGAATTCCCCGGGCCAATCAACCACAGGAGGAAAGCAGAACCAGCAACCAGCCTGTAGCGAACGCTCCGGTAGTGATTGCCGGGTTTTCCCGATGCGGACTTCCCTTGGGTAGTATCACCCGTTTGATGACGTACGAAATGGCCAACCCCAAAACGCTTCCCAGCACCGGGATCATGATCAGCCACCAGATGAGAGTGGAGGCCACTTTCAACACCTTCAATCCCACTCCCAGCAGCAGGACCGCCAGCACCACCCCCACAACAATTTTCAATGCAGTTTTACTCACCACCCTTCCCCTTGATCAATCACCGCCTATCACTTTAGGCCAAGCCGAGGAGTTGCCGGGCTTCGTTGTGGCCGGCAGCCGTGTTGCCGTAACTGCTCGCCATCACCCGGCCGACGTCAGCCAAAAATTCGCGGCGTGAGTTCAGTCGCAAGTGAGGATTGCGGGAATGGAGGGATGAGTGTTTCGTTTGCATAGCGGATTAAGTGTAGGCCTCGTTTTTTGCCCCGTCAAGCGCTTGGCAAAGGGCTTGATTTTGGGGAGTGCACGGGGCTCGCGTGCGGTTTTTTGGCGGCTCGCCAAAAACAAAAACAACAACGCCCAGCAAGCCGCCGACCGCCGACCGCCAGCGGCGCGCTCCCCGGCCAAAGCGTGCTTTGGCTTGGCTTCGGGGTGTTGGTTGTTACGCTTCGCAGCCACTCATTTGCAGATGCTGACACGACTTTTCATTTTGAGCCTGTTGCTCGCTCCGCTTGGCCAAGCGCTTGGCCAGATAACCAAGCCGACCGACGCCCCCAAGCCGCTCCCGCCCGCCGAGAGCCTCAAGACCGTCCAGTTGCCGGACGGGTTTCGCCTCGAGTTGGTCGCCGCCGAACCGCTCATCCGCCAGCCTTCCGGCGTCTGCTGGGATGCGGAGGGCAACCTCTTCGTCGCCGAGTTGCACGGCTACAACCGCGAAGGGCAGTTCGACATCGAGGAGTTGAACAAGACCGGCGAACTCGACCGCGTCGTCCGCCGCATCGCCGCCAACGAGGATGCGATGCGCCGTGCTGAGGCCGAGCAGATCGGCACGGTCAAGAAACTGATCGATGACAACGGCGACGGCGTGATGGATCGCGTCGAGACCTGGGTGGACGGCATCCCCGCCTGCCTCGGTATATGCCCCGCACGCGACGGTATCATCGCGATTTGTGCGCCGGACATCATTTTTCTCGCGGACCGGGACGGCGACGGCAAGGCCGAGGTGAGGGAGACACTGTTCACCGGCTTCAAGGTCAGCGTGATCGAGCGCCGGATCAATCAACCGCAGTGGGGGCCGGACAACTGGATTTACGTCGACGGCGGCCAGGGCGGGCGGATCACCGGCCCCAATCTCTCCAGACCGGTGAACCTGCCGGTGACCGGTTTTCGCATCAAGCCGGACGGCTCCGCGATCGAACCGATCAGCGGCCACACCAGCACGTACGGGTTCACCTTCAACGACGACGGCGACCGGTTCGTGATTTCCACCGGCACACCGGCCATACAGGTCGCGCCGTTGCCGTGGCGTTACCTGTCGCGCAACGCCGACATCGCCGTGCGAGCCTCGCGCCGCAACGCCGCCAACTACAACACCACCTTCCCCTCCAGCCAGCCGCACCCGTGGCGCACCAAGCGTGCCGACGATCCCGGCTTCGGCAAATATTACCGCGACCGCTACGGCGCGGCTGAGTCGATCCCGAACGGTTATTTCACCTCGGCCTGTTCGCCGCTCGTCTACACCGACAGCGCACTCCCCGGCCTGCAGGGGCAGATGCTTTCCTGTGCCCCAGCGCAAAACTTCGTGCACCGTTCCGTGATCCATCGCGATGGAGTGGTGCTCAACATCCGCCGCCCCGCCGGGGAGGAAAAATCGGAATTCCTCACGTCGAGCGACATTTGGTTTCATCCGATTCACCTTGCTATCGGGCCGGAGGGCGCAATTTACATCGCCGATTTTTACCGTGAAATCATCGAGGACTACTCGGCGATTCCGCGCTATCTGCAGCAGCAATACGGGCTCGACGACGGCCGCGACCACGGCCGCGTCTGGCGTCTGGTTCACGACGACATGCCGGAACCGCAGTCGCCCAATCTGGCCAAGCTCAATAATGCCTCGCTTGGCCGCGAACTGTTCAGCGACCGCTTTTGGCGGCGCCAGACCGCCCGTCGGCTTTTGACGGAACGCCACGAAGCCAAGCCGATCGAACCGCTGCCGCGCTTGGCCAAGCGGACCGCAAACTCGAAGGAAACCGCCGGGACGGTAAACGCGCTATACACACTCGAAGCCATCGGCCAACTGAACGACGAGGTGCTGGTCGCCGCTCTTGGCCACGCACAACCCGGAGTGCGCCGGCATGCCCTGCGCCTGGCCGAGAGCCGGTTCGACAACTTTCGCCCTCATTTTCGTGAGGCCCTGAAACTGGTGGATGACCCGTCGCCGATGGTCCGGTTGCAACTGGCCCTTTCGATGGGTGAGTTCGACGATATCAGCGCCACCCGCGCGCTGGCCGCCTTGGCCAAGCGGCACCTCGACGAGACGTGGATCGACGGTGCCATCCTCAGTTCACTGGGCAATCGCCCCGCCGACATGCTCAACGTCCTACTCACATCCGAGCCGGAAAAAATCGGCAAGGCACGCGGGCTTGTACGGCAACTTTGCAGCGCGGTGGCGTCCCGAAAACGGGGCGATGAAATCTCAGACGTGATTTCTCTCGTGGAGCACATGAAGGATCGCAGCCTGCAACTTGAGTGCCTCAACGGCCTGCGTGCCCCGCTCAAGACGCCGGTTTTCATCAGCATCAGCGATACCCAGTTCACCACCCTCTTTAATTTTTCAACCAAGGGACACCCCGAGTTGCGAAGTGTCGCCACCGACCTGATTCGGTTGATGAAACTCGAGTCGGAGGAGGATCGCCAAACCCGCTTGGCCGCAACCCTGAAAGAGGTGGCCGATCTCCAGAAACCGGTCGAGCATCGTCTGGCCTCGGTGAAAAGCCTGGCCAGCGAAAACGATCCATCCATCGCGACCGGCCTGCTCGGCGCCTATCCCGGCGCCACCCCGGCCGTGCGCGGGGCCATCCTCGAGACGGCGTTCGCGCGGAAGGACAATTTCCCGGCCATCATCGACGCACTGGAGAATGACCAACTGCCTCCCGCAGTATTGACCGCCGTCCAGCGCCCCGCCCTGCTTCAGGCGATCGAGGACTTGGCCCAGCG